>JAKALX010000398.1 GCA_021823905.1 Chloroflexota bacterium
TCTACGAGGCTGTACGGGCCAACGAACGGGCTGTTGTTGCCCGTCATGATGACGAGGTAGACAGGCGTCCCAACCGCCGGGGCCGTGCTGAACGGAACCGCGGTAGTCGGGCAGGACGTGGGCAGCGACGTCAGGAACGCCGTGCTGAAGATCGACACCGTGATCGTGTTGCCCGAGATCGAGCACACGCTGGCGTAGGTGCCGCCGACGATGATGACGTTGCCGACCGAGAGGTTGGCCGCGCTCGTCAGTACCAATGGCGAGGTGGTCGTGCCCTTGCCCGACCCTGTCGCAAGCGTCGCGATCTGGATCGAGTTCGCCGTCAGGGTCGCCGTGTAGCCGCTGGGCGTAGCCAGCGAAATGCCGACGGCGTTGTTCGGGGCGAACATCAGGTCGTACGACGGGCGGAACGTCTGCGCGAGGCGTGAGCCACCCGCAATGTTCACCCAGTCGTCCGGCATCACCCAGCGGTCCGCCGGGAGAACGTTCTGCGGATCCGACGCGTCGCGTGCGCGGCCCGACGGATTGCTGTTCAGGAACCAACCGGTGATGCGGCCGCGGATCAGGAGATCCTTGGAAACATTCCAGTCAACCGCGGCGGAAGCGTCCTTCGACGCGTCCCACGGGTTGCCCGGATTCCAGTCGCTGTTCGTGGAGTTGTGGGTCGGCTTGCTCACCTGGCTGACCGCCGAGAGGGTCACCTGGTTGAGCTTCATGTAGTAGATGACGAAGGCGATCTTCGAGGCGCCGAGGTCCGCCGGAGCAGTCGAGTTGACGAATGCTTCGATGTCGACCTCGCCCTGGTCCTCCGACTCGTACATGGCCCGGCTGATGCAAGAGCCCTGCGGGTTGGTGGGGGCGTCGCCCAGTTGGTTCGTGCCGGACAGCAGGACGACGATCGCATCGGGCTGGTAGCCGACGAAGTTGCCACCCTGCGAGATCGTTGCGCCGAGCGCCTGGACGAAGTTGCCGGGGCCTTCCGCGCTCTTCGCGTAGATGATCCCCGTGCCGGATTCGAACGGGCAGCTGCCACGCGGCGAGCCGTCGGCGTTCTCCGCGTTCGGAAGCCGCCAGTCGTGCTCGATCAGCACGCGCTGGCCGGCCCAGGCAAGCAGAACCTGCTTGATCGGGATGACCTGCGTGAAGTTGATCGTCACGGTCTGCGTCACGATGTTGCCGGGCGCCGAGCCGATTGGGCCGGGCTCCTGGCCGGTGAAGGTGATAACGGCCTGTGAGCCAACGGCGCAGTCGGTGGAGCCGACGGTTCCGGGGCTGAACGTAACGCTCGGGGTGCCCCCGACGGTACCGTTAGCGTTGCTGTAGGTCGTGCCGCTGATGAGGGCCGGATTGGCAACGAACGCCGCAGCAGCATTGCCGTTGAGGAGGCCGCAGCCCGCCAGGGTGACGGTCCACGGGACGCGCGCGAGCGACGTGAAGTCGGGCGCGGCCACGCCGGCGATGGTCTGGCCACCGTTGCGGGTCGTGTGGGTGCCACCGAACTTGTCGGTCAGCACGACGGGCGTGAAGGTGTGCGCACCTGTGCTCGGGTTCAGCGTCAACCCGATGGACTTGCTGTAGGTCACGTTGTTCGTGCCGCCACCGTTGACGAGCGTTGCGCCGCCGACGGTAGAGGTCTCGAGAACGTTCCATTCCTTGATGAGGGAAGCGTTCGCGTTCACCCCACCGAAGTCAACGGTGACGATGCCGCCGTTCACGTTCGGATAGGTGACCGAAAGCTCCTGGTCGCCGGCGCCCGTGGAGACCCACGAGAAGCAGGTGGCCGTGGAAGCGCCAACGGTCTGAGTGAAGAACTGCGGGTCGCTGAAGGACGGCGACTGATCGCCGGGAACCTTGTAGTACCCGCCGCTCTGGACGTTGACCTGGGTGGCCTGGGTCAGCGGGATGACGACACCATTGGTGCCGTCGGTCGCGCAGACGACGTGCCGTGATCCGCGGACGTTGTTGTAAACGTCCTGGACCGTGACAACCGTCTGGTTTGTCGGGCCGCCCATATGGCGGAGGAGCGGCGTGACAACAACCAGGGTGGCCGTGTTGCTGACGCAGTCCGTGGTCACCGTGCTGGTGGCTGCATGGGTGCTGACGGCCACGGTGACGTTCGCGGTGCCCGTTGGGGTCGCGACGACCGTCAACGTGTCGGGGTTGGCCTCGTTCGTGTCGCTGTCCGTTGCAGAGACGAGCGTGCCGTTCGTAATCACGATGTCGCCAGCAACGCGGGTCCGCGGCGTTGCGCCTGCAACGTCGGAGCAGTAGGTGATGCCCGCGGGGAGCGTGAAGCTGACGGTGCCGTTGACACCAACAACTGTCGTGCCACCGGTCGGGCTGGTGTTCGCGACCGTGAAGCCGGTGGCCGTCGTGGCCGAGCCGGTCGACGTGCCTTGCGTGGCGGTCGCGGTCGCGGTGCCCACCGCAGTGTTGTTCGCGACGTTATTGACCGTCGCGAGGACGGTGAACGTCACGGTGCCAGCGGTGGTAACCGTCCCGCCGATGGAACACGTCGCCGTGTTGCTCGAGCTGGCGGTACCACCGGTCGCGGTCGTCGCGCAGCTCGAGGAAGCGAGCGTCACGCCCGTCGGAAGGGCGATAACGAGCGTGCCGGTGTTGGCGCCGAGCGTGTGAGCCACGGTCGCCGTGTACGTAACCGTGGCGCCAGCGGCGACGCTGCCCGTGGGGCTGGCCGTCCACGCCACCGTGGTGGCACCGACGTCCGCCTTCGCGCCCTGCGCCTGCCACAGGCCCATCGAAACCGCGATGAGGGCAAGGACGCCGAGCAAAAGCCCGAGCTTCTTGCCGCCCACGGTCTGAGCGATTTCCTTACTCAAATTGAATACCTCTCCAGTCGTGTGACTGTGTGGGGTCCGGGGGATTGACGATTGACGATTGTCGATTGCCGATTGAGGTCGGCAGCGGCGTTCGTCGTTCGCGGGTATCTCCCGGTTCTCTCTCCAGGGATCGACGATTGGCGGTTGACGATTGGTTTTCGTCCCGACCGTTCGTGTTCCCTATGGTTCTTTTTCGCGCTTTCAGGTGGGGCCGGCAGGGTCAGGCGGGTCGCTTGCGCTCTCCGTACTGATGGCCTGTGGGTTCCTCCTGGCGGCGCGTCATCCGGACTCGCCCGGATTGCGGGCGGTTTCCCCTTCTCGTCCCAATCGACAATCGGCAATCGCCAATCGTCAATCGAAGCCACGAAGGGGCTTCACGTTGGTGAGGTCGCCCGCTCGCCTTCCGCCTGTCCCCGGCGCATGGGTCCGGGCGGGTCCGGGCTTCATTCCCTCGTTGGTCTGATTCGGGTATCAGGTCGTTCTTCCTGCCTGTGGAGCCGCCTTGGTGAACCACAGAGACACGGAGAACACGGAGAGATCTTCAGTACGGAGAGCGCGAGCGACCCGCTGTGATCTCTGTGACTCTGTGTCCTGCACGTCCGCCGGGCGCCGGGCTCAGGCGGGCAGGATGGCGAGCCCTCCTTTCGGCGCGAAGTTGGCTCCCGAATCCCGCTCAACAAAAGAACGGGTAGAGGAAGGCGTAAGGGAGGAGGCGTAAGGCGCGAGGCGTAAGGCGCAAGGCGCAAGGTAGCCGCGGGCCACCGTGCCCGCATGACTTGCCCTAGCATCCCGAATCGGAGACATAAGCCGCAAGACCGCGATGCCAGACAGAGGCCCGACCCGTACGGAGGGCGTGGCGTCGGCGAGCTGTGCGTCTTTGCGGCTCAAGGGCCCTCCTGATTGGGGCGTACTCTGGAGAACACGACGCACCGCCTCCCGGGACTCCGGGCGACGGTAAAGTCTCGCGAAAGG
>JAKALX010000399.1 GCA_021823905.1 Chloroflexota bacterium
TGCCTTCTGAGCCGCGCCGCCGGCGCCAGCGACGAA
Source organism: Chloroflexota bacterium (assembly GCA_021823905.1). Classification (GTDB taxonomy): domain Bacteria; phylum Chloroflexota; class Dehalococcoidia; order Tepidiformales; family Tepidiformaceae; genus JAKALX01. Next base: position 37 of record JAKALX010000399.1, read on the forward strand.
GGAGGACTTCTCGACATAGCCGCCGTTGGCGCGGGCGAGGCGCGAGGCTTCGTCGAATGCCGCCGAGACGTCGTTGACGCTGAGCGCAAGGGTTGCGTTGAGGATGATCTTGCGGTCGAGCAGACCGGGAAGCGAACCCGCCGTCCCACCCGCGCCGCCGCTCGCGTCGTAGGCCGACGAAGCTCCGGTGGCCGCCGCTGGAAGGGCCACGCTGCCGGCGCGCGCCGGCGCCCCCGATGCTGTGCTCTTGGCTGTCTGGTTCAGGCCATCGCTGACGTTGAGCGGAGCGAGGTCGGGCACGGTGACCGACTCCGCGGCTCCTCCGCCACCGGCCGAGGCTCCGGGGCCGCCGTCCGCCAGGAAGCCGATCGCGGCGAGTACTGACACGACGCTGGCCAGGCTGAGGATGGTGATCAGCGCGAATCTCTTCTTTCGCATTGGAGTCTCCTCCGACGCCTTCCAGGCGCCGCTGTGAGGAGAGACGCCAACCCGCCCGGCTTTGTTCCATGCCAGGGAGCGCGCGTCCGGCCGTCAGCGGAAAGGAAGCGGCAAGAACCCCCGAATCAGCCCCGGCCGGGCATCGCCGAGCGAACACCTGTGACGAGCTCGGGGCGGAGGTGCTCGGTCGAGCCGGCCCTGATCAGCGTCAGCTCGCCGTTGCCAGCCTCGAGCGAGGTGATCGAGCAGTTCGGGACAGGCACGGGGACCACGCGGTCGTCGCCGGTGGCCGCGCCAATGGCGACGCAGATGGCAATGTAGTGGGAGACAACGACAAGGTCCGCGCCCTCGGCGCCGGCCTCGAGTCCGAGCGCGAGGATCGCGCCGGCGCAGCGGCTGCGCCAGGCCTGGAGCGTTTCGTTCTGCTCGCTCCAGCAACCGGCCATGAACGGCGCGAGCATCCTGCTGCGCTCCTCGATGGGCATGGAGGGATCGAAGACCTCGGCCACCTCGTCGCGGATCACCGCGGAAAGACCAAGGGCAGCCTCGATCGGGTGAGCGGTCTCCCGTGTGCGACGGAGGGGGGACACGACGAGGCGCGGCAAACGGACGTCCCGTAACGCCTCAGCCGTGGTGCGGGCCTGCTCGTGGCCGATCTCCGAGAGGCCGGGGTCGAGGTCTTCGACGCCCGCTGCGGCGAGTCCGTGACGAACCAGATAAATGGTCATGGCCGAAGGGTAGCCCCAGGGCGCCGGGCGCTCCAGCGGCCAGATCCCGGTACTCCGCGCGGGTGGCTCAGGCGCTCTCGCCGACCGGCGAGAGGACGTGGGGAAAGCTCAGCTCCCCGGAAGCAACGAGGTCGTCGGCGTCGCGCAGATCCTTGGGCGAATCGATCGAGCGCCATGCTCCCCGGAACCGGAGGGCGGAGAGACGGCCCGCGGCCGCCAGGGCGGGGAAGGTTGTGTCCTCGTGGTCGCCCTCGGCCGGGAACATCGCGAGGGCCTCTTCGCCCAGGGCGTAGACCCCGCCGTTGATCCAGTGGTCAAGCACCGGCTTTTCCCGGAAGCCCGTCACGTGGGAGTCGTCCATCTCGATGATGCCGTAGGGAGAGCGCAGAGGAACCGCGAGGATTGCCGCGGCTGTGCCGGTCCCAAGGCGGACGGTTTCGAGTGGCCCGAGGCCGGCGCCGCAGACGACATCGCCGTTGAGGGCGAGGGCGCTGCCGGCGGCGCCAAGCGACTGATAGCCGAGCCTGATCGCGCCGCCGCGGCCGAGCGGGCGATCTTCGCGCACGAGGTCAACCTGGATACGGCTGTCCCGGCTGGCGACGAACGACTCGATCGCTTCGAAGAGGTGGTGGCCGACGACGACGACGCGCTCGACAGCGGCGAGCTCGAGACTGGCGAGCTGCCAGTCGAGGATAGGGCGGCCGGCAACTTCGACAAGGCACTTGGGGCGGGTGTTGGTCAGCGGGCGGAGGCGCTCGCCCTTGCCCCCGGCGATGATGATCGCCTGGTGGAGCGGGGCAGTTCCCGGGGTTGGCCGGCGTGCGTCCACGACATCACTCCCCGCCACCGTGGCGCTAGATATCCAGGTTCTTCACCTGGGTGGCGTTCATCTGGATGAAGCGGCGCCGGTGGCTCACTTCGTCGCCCATGAGCTCGTAGAAGACGGTGTCAGCGTCGGCCGCGTCGTGCACGCCGACCTGGAGGAGCATGCGCTTGTCGGGCTCCATGGTGGTTTCCCAGAGCTGCTCGGCGTTCATCTCGCCAAGGCCCTTGAAGCGCTGGACGTTGATGTTCTTCTTGCCTCTGCGGAAGTCGTCCAACTGGAGGTCGCTGTAGAAGTAGTTGACGCTCTTGCCGGAGGCGGCGCGGTAGAGCGGCGGCTGGGCGATGTAGAGATGCCCGCCGTCGATCAGGTCGGGCATGTTGCGGAAGAAGAAGGTGAGCAGGAGCGTCCGGATGTGGGCGCCGTCGACGTCGGCGTCGGTCATGATGATGACCTTGTGATAGCGGAGGCGGCCGATGTCGAAGGTCTCGCGGATGCCGGTGCCGAGGGCCGTGATGAGCATCCGGATGGCTTCGTGGCCAAGCATCTTGTCGGGCCGGGCTTTTTCGACGTTCAGGATCTTGCCGAAGAGAGGGAGGATGGCCTGGAAGCGGCGGTCGCGGCCCTGCTTGGCGGAACCACCGGCGGAGTCGCCCTCGACGATGAAGATCTCCGATTCCTCGGGGTCGCGGCTGGAGCAGTCGGCGAGCTTGCCGGGAAGGGTGCCGCTTTCGAGCGCGCTCTTGCGGTGGACGAGGTCGCGCGCCTTGCGGGCCGCCTCGCGGGCGCGGGAGGCCATCAGGCATTTATCGATGATGTGCCGCCCGTCGGAGGGGTTCTCCTCGAGGTGCTGGGTGAGCGCCTCGGCGAGGACGGACTGGACCTGGGCGGCGACTTCGGGGTTTCCCAGCCGCGTCTTCGTCTGGCCCTCGAACTGGGGCTCGGGGAGCTTGACCGAGATCACCGCGACGAGGCCCTCGCGGACGTCGTCGCCCGTGAGATTCGGATCGTTGTCCTTGAGGATCTTGGCCTTGCGCGCGTAGTCGTTGAGGACGCGGGTGAGGGCCGTGCGGAAGCCGGTGAGGTGGCTGCCGCCGTCGATCGTGTTGATCGAGTTGGCGAACGTGAAGACGGACTCGTTGAAGCCGTCGTTGTACTGAATGGCGACTTCGACGACGTTGCCCTCGATCTCGCGATCGACGTAGATCGGGTCCGGGTTGATAGCCTCGCGCTCGCGGTTGATGTGGCGGACGAAGCTCTTGATGCCGCCTTCGAAGTAGAAGTTGACTTCCTGGCCGTCGCGCTCGTCGAAGAGGCGGAACCAGACCTTCTTGGTCAGGTAGGCGTAGAGGCGAAGGCGCTCGGCCTCGATGTTGAAGTCGAAGTCGGTGTTTTCGAAGATCGTGGTGTCGGGCTTGAAGCTGGCGGTAGTGCCGCGCTCTCGCGGCTCCTTCAACTTCGTGCCCACCAGCTCCCCCTGGGGGACGCCGCGGCGGTACTCCTGGCGGTAGACCTTGCCGGCGTGCTGCTGGCCCTGGGCTTGCGGGTCGGGGACGACTTCGATCCACATGTCTTCGGCGAGGGCGTTGACGACACTCGCGCCAACGCCGTGGAGGCCACCGGACACCTTGTAACCGCCGCCACCGAACTTGCCTCCGGCGTGGAGCACCGTCATGACGGTTTCGACGGCGGTCCTGCCGGTCTGCTTCTGGATGTCGACGGGGATGCCGCGCCCGTTGTCGCGGACCGTGCACCAGCCGTTGGCGTGGATGGTCACCTCG
>JAKALX010000021.1 GCA_021823905.1 Chloroflexota bacterium
ATCTGACCTCGACGTGCCGCGCGCGAGGAATGAACTGCTCCGCGTACACGTCTGTTATCCCGAAGGCTGCGCGCGCCTCCGACTGGCAGCGCTCGAACGCCTCTGGGATCTCGTCCGCCGCCCGGACCACGCGCATGCCCCGGCCGCCGCCTCCCGCGACCGCCTTGATCACCATCGCCGCCCCCGTGGGCAAACCGGCGAAGAACCGGGCTGCGTTTCCGGCTGCGGCGAGTGTCGGGCTGCCCGGGAGAATCGGGACGCCGGCTCGCTGGGCCAGGGCGCGGGCGGCTACTTTGTCGCCGAACAGTTCGAGCGCCTCGGGTTCTGGTCCCACGAAGCGCATGCCCTGCTGCGCGCAGAGGCGGGCGAACGCGGCGTTCTCGCTGAGGAAACCGTAGCCGGGATGGATCGCGTCGCAGCCATGCTCTTTCGCCAGCGCGACAATCTGTTCGCCGTCGAGATAGGCTGCCGGGCCGGAGCCGCGGAGGGCGACCGCCTCGTCGCATTTGCGGACGTGCAGGCAGGTCCGGTCGTCCTCGGCGAAGATCGCCACCGAGGGGATGCCAAGCTCGGCCGCCGCGTGCGCGACCCTGATGGCGATCTCGCCGCGGTTGGCGATCAGCAGCTTTGAAATCGTCATCGTTCCTCCTCGGAAGTGGGGACCGCGCCTGAACGGAGCCGGTCAGTCTGAAACTGGAACAGCGCCGGGGCGCTGGGTCAAGTGAGGACGCCCTCGGCGACGAGGTCGGCGACTGCTGCCTCGCCGAGTCCGAGCAACTCCGCGCAGACGGCCGCGGTGTGCTCGCCGAGGAGCGTGCCCTTGGGATCTGATTGAACGGTGTCCTGGCCGGGCATCCGGAAGATCGACATGAACTCGAATACGGTGGGGCTGTTCGGCCTCAACGTCCAGGGGACTGTTACCGTCGCCTCCCTATTTCGAAGGCGACGGCTTGCGCTGTCTCGACGCGCTCAACGAGTTCACTTCGAACAAGCCGGGGCAACGATCTCTGGGGGAGCCTTGCGAGCAGGGGACGGCCGACGCCAGGCCGGACGAGGACCTCTCCTCCGAGATGGCGAATCGCGCTTCCCACCGTTGTTGCGGTGCGGAAGAAGTTCGCCGGGAGGACGGCGGCGCCGGTCAGCCGGCTGTCGAACGCAACGGGATTCAGGAACACCTCGACGCGAACGAAGACAACCGTCTTCCCCGAGGTGCGCTTGTTGAGCACGGCATGGGCCGCGAAGAACAGGGCAACGGCCGTCGCCTCCAGTGCAAGGAAAAGGGTCCAATCGCGGAGAAACGAACAGCCTTCCGCCAATTCGGTGCCTCCCAGCGCCCTGGTTGGCCTCTCGGCGCTCGCTGAAGAGACAGCCAAAGCCTCGCGATCCGCCGCCGGCCGGATCGCTGTCTCTTCTTCTCCCGTTCGCACATACTCTGCGCTCCGCCCGCGCGAACCAGGACGGACAACCGGCACACCGCAAGGGGACCATTCGTCCCTCCGCGAGGGCCCGTCATGATCCCCGAAGAGGCGAGTCCGCTCGCCTACGTTCCCGCGACGCCGCGACGCTCGGCATTCGGCGCCTCGCCGGCAGGCTGGCTCCAGGGGACGCGGACGACGATCGCGGTGCCTCCGCCCGAGCCGACGACCACCTGGAAATCTCCGCCCGCCAGCTCCGCCCGTTCCTTCATGCCCAGCACGCCGAGCTTCCCCCGGCGTGCAAGATCTGCCACCTGTGGTGGGAGCGTAAGCCCGACACCATCGTCGCGAACCGTGAGGGTGAGATCGTCGGGGCCGAACGCGAGGCAGACCTCGGCCGACTGGGCGTGGGCGTGCCGGGTCACGTTTCTTAGCGCCTCCTGGGCAATACGGAACAGCGCCACTTCCACCGGAGGGTCAAGCCGGCGCGGCTTGCCGGAGATCGAGAGCCGCGCACCTCCCGGAAGAAGCCCCGTGTGCTGGTCAATCACCATCTCGATCGCAGCGAGCAGGCCGAGGTCGTCGAGCACGGACGGCCGCAGATCCCGACTGAATTGACGGACGCCCTTGAGAATGTTGCGGGCGACGTCGAGCGCGTCCCGCGCTTCGCGCGCGGCCGCCGGGTCAGCCTGGCGATCCAGGCGCTCGAGCCGGCGAACAAGATGCACGAGCTCCTGGGCAGTGTCGTCGTGCAGCTCTCGTGCAATCCGCAGCCGTTCGTCCTCGTGAGCCTGCGTCACCTGGCGCACGTAGGAATGCATGCTCTCCTGCCGCTGGCGGTAGAGACGCCCATTCTCGACAGCGACCGCGATCTCGTGGGAAGCGGTGGCCAACAGGTTCGCGCGACCTTCGCCCATGCTGCCGCGGGCGCATGCCGCAAGCGAGCCGATTTCGCTGCCGTCCGCGTCGAGCGCTATGATAACCGTGCGGTCATTGGGGCAGACGAAGCCCTGCGCGAGCCGATCGTCCCGGCTATTCGGGCAGTACAGCTCGTGAGGGCAAGGGGTGGCGGAGGCACTCTTGATCACGACTGGCTGGGCGCTGGCTGCTTCGGGTTCAAGCGTCAGGGTGGCCGACTGAAGTTCGAGGCCACTGACAAGCTCGTCAATCACGCGTGGCAAGCGTTGCTCGACGTCCATGGTGTTGCTGAGCATTTCGCCCACTTTGTTCAAGAGGCCCAGGCTCGCGCTCGTGCGCTCCGCGATCTGGCGCTGCTTTGCCTCGCGATCCACCCGCCACGCGACGACGATACCGACCACCACGATAAGCGCGACCTGCACGACCTCGCTCACCCAGTGAAGCTGGGAATGATGCCAGATCCAGGTGCTCGGCGACGTGAGAATCGCGCCCCAGAGGCCGGTCATGAAGGCGCCTTCCCAGCCGAAGCTCGTCGCCGCGTAAAGGAGGGGGATCATGTAGAGCGAGACCACCAGGTCGTGCGTCGCCCCGTCCGGCGTCGTCTGCCCAGCGATCTCGACCCCGTAGTGGGCCGCCGTCGCGACGACCATCATCGCCTGGATGTACCAGAATTGCCGATGCCGGAGCCGCCCTGGAATGCGCCCCAACGCTCGGCGGAACTCGCTGAGAATCGCCAACGGCGTGAGCGCCGTCATGACCAGCAACAGGCTAGTTCTCATGAATATGCTCGAGTGAGATAAGTCCCATCCGCAGTCCTGTGATCACTGCCTCGGTTCGCGACCCCACATCGAGCTTGTCGAAGATGTGCGTCATGTGAACCTGGACCGTGCGCACGCTGAAGTACAGGTGGCCGGCGATCTGCGCGTTCGTCATGCCGCTGGCGGCCAGCTGGAGCACTTCCATCTCACGGTCAGTCAGATGCACAGCCTTCGCCGCGTTTTGTTCGAGACGACCGGCGGCGGATCCCTCGATCGAGAAGCGGGCGAGCACTTTGCGAGCGATAGCGGGGTGGAGCACGGGCTCGCCCGCGTGCACCAGCCGCACGGCTCGAACAACTTCCGACGACGGGACGTCCTTGAGGAGATAACCGGCCGCCCCCGCACGGAGCACGGCGAACACATACTGGTCGTCGTCGTAGGCAGTCAGGATCAGCACGCCGAGCGAGGGCTGGATGCTTTTCATCCGCTCGGTGGCTTCAATCCCGCCCATCTCAGGCATCGAAATATCAACGATCGCGATGTCTGGCGCGAGCCGCTCCACCAGGGCAACCGCCTCAACACCGTTCGTCGCTTCGCCAACGACCTCGATGTCCGGTTCCCGTTCAATGAGCTCGCGAGTCCCTTCGCGCACGACCGCGTGGTCTTCTGCGATGATAACCCGGATCTTTTCGGCCCCCATGCGCCATCCCGTCATGCGCATTCTAGCAGCTACGAGCGTCAGCACGTCCGCGCATGACGCACGAAAGGGACGCCTGGCCTAAGTCATTTCGCGTAGGACCCGGGCGCCGAAACCGGCTACGCCCCCTTCGGTTGTCCGGCCGGACGCCGGCCGCCAGGGCGGCGGATCGGCGCCCGGCCTGTGGTGTCGCTCAGGAGACCAGGAAGGTGAACCTCTGACCCTTGTCGCGATGCACGTACGGAGTCCCGTCCGGCAGCTTGCTGACCACGAAGCACGCAGCCGCCCACCAGCCGGGAGTGAGCTTCGCCGTCTTCGAGATGGACTTGCCTGGCTCGAGGTCTTCCGCGAGTTGCTGCCCCTTGATCATGCCGTAGTTTTCGCCCCCTGCGAGGCGGTCCTTGATCAGGGCCGAGATGTCGCCGAGAGGATAGACGACCACGTCATGGTTCATCTGCATCTTGTTGGTGATGTTGAAGGTCACGTCGCCGGACTTGGCCATCAGGTGGTCGGGCACAAACAGCCAGGAATCCTTCAGGTCGCCTGTCCCCGCCATCATGTCGACGGCGATCGTGCTCGACGGGGTCAGGATGGAGGCCGAAGGACCGCCCGGCCCGACTGCCGCGATCGTCACGCTCTGGCCCTTGTCAAAGTGTACGAAGGTGCTTCCGTCGGGGTTCTTGCTCTTCTTGAAGCAGGCGAGCTCATAGAAGCCGGCGGCCAGGGTAGCATCGAACGTGGCCGACTTGCCGGCCGGGATGTCTTCGGCGCTCCCGGCGATCCCCTTGATGAATTTGTCCTCCGGGGCATCCTGACCTTTGCGCGCCAGCATCAGCATCGCCGCGATGTCCTGCACTGGATAGACGAAGAGCTCATGCTCCATCTTGCCGGTGTTGCTGAAGTTGAACGTGACCTTGCCCGCCGAGACGGCCAATTTGTCGACGTCGAACACCATCGCGTCCCCGGCTTCGTGCGCCTTGACGCTGATGGGTCCGCCAGAAATGGCCGAAGTGGCCGCCGCGGTCGTTCCGGCCGTGGGCTTCGCAACGGTAGGAGCGGCGACGGTCGGCGCGGCGGCGGTTGGGCTCGCGGCGCCCGCCGTCGGCGAACTCGCTGTTGAGTCGCCTCCCCCACAGGCCGCCAAGAGCGGGGGAAGGCCGACTGCACCGATGGCCGCTAGGCCACCCATGCGAAGCACTCTCCGCCGGCTGAAGTGGCGATCAAGTGCTGATCCGGGTTGTTCCTGTTGGGTTTCGTCTCTCATCCTATGTTCCTCTCGGTTGTTGGTTTCCGGAATTCTTGAACTCTGGGCCCTGGTCAATAGCCATCTCCTACTTGTTCGCCGCCGCCTGGCTCGCTACCGACTGGAGATAGGCCGCGAGGGCCTTCAGATCCTGGTCACTGAGTCCGGCGAAGGCCGGCATCCCGCCGGGGCCCTTCTCGGTCTTCTTGGCCAGCGTCGCCGCGTCGGTTCCGGCGACGGCCGGAGCGAACACCCCACCCTGGCCCTTCAGGCCGTGGCAGGAGGCGCAGTCGAGGTTCGTGAAGAGCGTGGCGCCCTGTTGCGTGAGGTCGCCGTGCCCGGTGACCATTCCCGCGGCCTGGATCGGTAGTGGCGGGCCGACAAGGGTCTGGCTCGTCCGGTTGTAGTCGCTCATGACTCCGGCCGTGAGGTTGAGATGGGTGTACGGGCTGCGGGCGCCGATGGTCAGCAGCGTGACGCTGAGCGACACGACCAGCCCGGCGAAGATCGCCGGTGCGAGCCAGTTCTTCCTCGTATTCATCGCGCGGCCTCCGGTCCGTTTGCGGCGTCGGCGGAGATGCGCGACATGAAGAACACGGCGGCGCCGTACGTCGACCAGATGAGCACGAGGAGCGCGCCGATTGGCCATCCGCTGAGCAGCCAGTGGCTGACAGTGCCGCTCTGGGCAATGGGCGACGAGTTGAGGCCGCGGAGACGGATGCCGATGTCTGGCACGTACAGTTGCTTGCTGCCGGTCACGGTCATCGAGGAAGTGGCCGTGGAAGGCGCGTAGGTGTTGTCGCCGGAGAAGACGGCCTTCACCTGGAGGGCGCCGGTGATCCGCGCCTCGAAGGTGGCGGTTGCGAGTCCCTGCGCGTCTGTGATCCCAGAGGCCACCTTCATCTCGCCGTCGGTGCCCAGGAAGCTGGCCGGCACGAGGAAGTCGACGGAGGCATGAGGGATGGGCCCCGCCGCGGACACCAACCGCGCCTGAACGGGCACCGCCGTCCCGATGGTCGCGCTGGCGGGGGCGGCGACGGCGATCGCGGTCGGCTCCTGGCCGGCGGCGGCGGCCGGGAGGCGCCCGGCAAGCAAAGACAATCCGGCGACGAGGCCGAGGATTGCCAGGCGAGGAGAGACGAGGGATGGGATCTTCACGATGCGACCTCCGGAGCCTGGGCGTCCGTGCTGCCGAACGAGGGGAACTCAAGCACTTCCTCGCCGGGCTCGGGCCCGCGATGCTCGACGACCTCCCAGACGGAGACCATCGGGAAAATCTTCGCGAACACCGAGATGATCAGGGCGAAGAGGGCGAACGCCCCGGCGAGCATCGACCACTCGGTCAGGCTGGGACCGTAGTGGCGCGCCGTGTACGGCATGAGCGGCACGCGGAAACCACCGACGACGATGAGATAACGCTCGATCCACATCGCGATCAGGACGAGGACCGCGGCGAAGACGATGCCTTTGATCGTTCGTGTCCGGGGGAAGGTGATGATGAGCGCGGGAACGACCAGCCCGCCCACGAGGTAGAACCAGAAGTAGGGCCCCAGGTAGCCGACCAGCAAGTCGTGGAAATGGAACGGGGCGCCGGCCTCCATCTTGTAGCCGGTGACGATGTACTCGGAGGCGTTGAAATAGACCATCACAAGCGACATCGCCAGCAGGAAGAAGCCCAGCGCCTTGAACTGGTTGATGGTGATGTACTCCTCGAGGTGCAGGACCCGGCGGAGGACGGCCATGAGGATGATGATCGCGGCGACGCCGGAGAAGATGGCGCCGGCAACGAAGTAGGCGCCAAACACCGTGCTGTTGAACGGCTCACGCAGCGTCATCGCGAAGATCCAGGAGACGACGGTGTGAACGGAAACGGCGACGGGGATGATGACGATCATCATGATCGTCATCGCCCGATCGAGGGCGCGGCGCTGGACCGCCGAGCCCGTCCAACCGGCGGCGGCGAGGTTGAAGAATCCGCGCTTCCATGCGGGAGCCGTGGGACCCAGCCGGTCGCGGCAGAGGGCGAAATCGGGGATGAGCGGCAGGTAGAGGTAGATCGCGCTGCCCGTCAGGTAGGTCGTGATCGCGAGGAAGTCCCAGACAAGCGGCGACTGCCAGCGGCCGTACCAGATCATGTTCAGGATTCGATCCGGGCGGCCGAGGTCGATCAGCGGGAAGAGCCCGCCAACCATCAGCGCCACGACCGTGATGAACTCGGCCATACGCGTGACCGGCAACTGCCAGCGCGCCTTGACGACGCGGAGGATCGCCGAAAGCAGCGTGCCCGCGTGGCTGATGCCGATGAAGAAGACGAAGCTGATGATGTACAGGCCCCAGGAGATGCGGTCGCGCATTCCCGTGACAACGAGGCCCGTCTGGAGCTGGTGGACGTACATCACAACGGCCCAGGCGATGACGACCGCAAGGAAGCCGATCCAGGCGAAGTAGCGCCAGCTCGTCCGGGCGAGCGGAGCCAGGACGTTGCTCTCCAGACCCTCGCGCCACTCCGCGGGCACTTCGAGGGGAAGATGCGCTGTCGAGCGGGCGGGTTGTCTCATCGCGACCATGTCCTGCTCCCACTGGCGACCTTTTTCCACGGCCAGACCGTGGCGAGGCGCCCCCTCTTCGACGAATCGCGGCCAACCGCCTCTCCCGCCCCCGGGATGTAATAGACGCGCGGCTCGGTGCCGTACTCCTCGTTCAGGCGGAAGGCGGAGTTCTGCGAGAGGAAGCGCGAGATCTGGATGACGGCCTTGCCGTTCGTCGCCACGTCCTCTTCGAGGTCTCCGTAGTAGATGGCGTTGTTCGGGCAGCCCTGGGCGCAGTACGGCAACGTGCCCGCGCGCGCCATGTCGGGGCAGAAGTCGCACTTCATGACCGTGCCCCTGATCGCCGGCGCCTGGTGCTCGACCTCGTACTTCATGCCAAGCGCCTCCACAGGCTGTGGCGGCGTCGCCCAGTTGAAGAAGCGCCGGTCATATGGGCAGGCCGCCATGCAGATCCGGCAGCCGATGCACCGCTCCTGATCGATAAGAACCGGCCCCTCCGGAGTCGAGAACGTCGCCCCCACGGGGCAGACGTTCGTGCAGGGTGGGTTCTGGCACTGCTGGCAGGTAGCCGGCACGAAGCGCGTGCCGTTTCCGGGGAGTTCCTGCTCGTAGACCTGGATCCATTCCATCGGCTGGGGCGCGAAATGACCCTCGATGCAGGCGGCCGTGCACTGCGGCGGCTTCCCAACGCGCTGGCAGCCGTCGCAAGAACGCAGGTCGATGACCATGCTCCAGCGCCGCAGCCGCCCGTTCGCGGCCTGCGCGCTGGACATCCTTGCCATCGCCTCCAGCGGCGACGCCGGCGCCCGGCTCAGCCAGGCACGCGCCCCGAATGCAAGCGGTGGAACGGCGAAGAGCGCACTGCCCGCCATCCGCAGGATGCGCCGCCTCTGAACGCCCCGCGCCAGGGCTGGGACTGTTCCGGGTGGCCCGGTGTTGCTGTCGTCGGGATCAAGTTCGGCGCTGTTCATCGTCTCGTCAGCCTGCTGCCGGTCACCACTCCGCACATCGCCAGACGCGGCAGATCGCACATGTACTGGTCGGCACTGCAGCTACGCGGTGTTGCGTATGGCTGGCGCGCGAAGTCTGCGGGAAGGGCGTACGCGGGGCGGTCGCGGGCCGGGAGAGAATGTCGGCAGTACCCATCTCGGGCGAAGGAATCCGAATGCCGACAGACCTCATCCGCGTGGCCGTAGCCGACGCTCACGAAGCCGTGCGCGCCGACACGCTCGCGATGATTGAACGTGACCGCCGGCTCGTGGTCGTTGGCGAGGCCGCCACGGGCCAGGAGGCGATCGAACTGGTGGCGGCGGTCCAGCCGGACGTGCTGGTGCTCGATCCGCGCCTGCCCGACCGCCCAGGCATGGAGGTGGCGCGCCGGATTGCGGCGGACACTCCCGGGACCCGGATCCTCGCCCTCAGTTCCTATGACGACGAGGACTATGTTGTGGCCGCGCTGGACGCCGGGATCGCCGGTTACCTGCCGAAGACAGCCAGCGCCGACGACATTCTGGGCGCCATCCATGCCGTCGTGCGTGGTGATGTCGTTCTCCAACCCGCCATCGCGTCGGCGCTCATGAAGCGTGCCGTCTCCGCTCGCGGTTCGCGCAGTGAGGCCGGGCGGCTGACCGGCCGGGAGGTCGAAATCCTCGAGCTCGTGGCACGCGGACTTCGGAACCGGCAGATCGCCGAGGAACTGCATTTGAGCTCGCGAACGGTCGAGGCCCACCTCACCCACGCGTTCACCAAGCTGAAGGTGGCCACCCGGACTCAGGCGCTCCTCCAGGCCGCGGCGCGTGGCCTGCTCGTCATCCCGATGGTCCTGTAGCGGCCCGGCGTCGAGTTAGCCGGCGCATCCCGGGCCTCGGCGTCGCGCCGGATAGGCAATTGTGCCTAGCTCCGTTGCGGTTTCCTTCTCGGCGGTTTTGTCACCGACCCCGATGCGCAACCTGTCGCGACGCGAGAAGGTCGTGATCGGCGGGCGCGAACGCCCGTCGTTGGCGAACCGGGAGGACCAATTGGAGCGCCTGTCCCTTGCGGCATTCTGGGTTTCGGTCGCCAGTTGCGCGTTTGCAACGGCCACCGCGTGGGTGCCGCTGCTTTCCGGTGCGCTCCACCTCCCACGTCCGCGACTCGCGACCGCCCCGGCCGGCGTATGGCCGAGCTCTCCACCGCGTGGCGCCGGGACGACCGCGGCTGCTCGCCGCTGGAGCGCGCTCCCCTCATGGATCACGCTGGGGGCGCTGCTCGTGTCGCTTGGAGCCCGAGGCTTCGCCGCGGGCAGGCCTCCCCTCGCGGACCTCTGGGAGTTCACGGTCGCCTTCGCCGCGGCGGTGTCGGCCTTCCAGCATTTCTTCGAGCGCAGAACCCCGGGGACGAACGCAAACGTCGCGCTGCAACCGCTGGTGCTGCTCCTCCTCGTGGCGGCGGCGCTCCTCCCCTCGCGAATCGAGCCGCTCTCCCCGGCGCTCAGGAGCAGCGACATCCTGGTGGCGCATGTCGCGGTGATGGTCGCCGCCTACGGTGCGCTGACGGTTTCGTTCGGCGCGGCGCTGCTCCAGCTGCTCCAGGATTCGGCGTGTCGCTGCTCTCGTCTGCCGGCCGCTCGCCGGTTCGACGAGATCGGGTACCGGGCGGTGGTGGTTGGCTTCCCCCTGTTGGCGCTTGGCATCGCGCTCGGCGCTTACTGGGCGAGCACCGCCTGGGGCCGCTACTGGAGCTGGGATCCGAAAGAAACGTCTTCGCTCGTCACCTGGCTGGCGTACGGGGTCTACTTCCACGTCCACTCTCTGAGGCGGTGGTCTGGCCGGCGTTCCGCCGTCGTGCTCGTGGCGGCGTATGGTTGCGTTCTGTTTAGCTACTTCGCGATCAACCTCTGGGTGACGGGCCTCCATAGCTACGCGGGAGGATAGCTGCGGCAACCATGGCAACGATGCGCTCAGCCTTCCGTAGCCCGGTCTCAATGCGCACACGCTTTTTCGTGGACGAGCTTATGCGGGTACTCGCGAGCGTTCGGCTGGCGGCGGCGCTGGCCGCGGGGCTGGGCTTGCTCGCGCTTGCGGGCATTCTCCTGCCCCAACTCCCCGGGGCGGCACGATCGGACCCCGTTGCCTCGGCCCAATGGCTCGACGGCCAGCGTGGCGCGCTCGGCCCCGCCGCCGACTGGATGTACCGGCTTGGCCTTTACGACGTGTTCCACAGCGCCTGGATGGCGGCGAGCTTCGGCCTCCTCGCGTTGTCGGTCGTCGCCTGCACGGGCCGGCGGTTTGCGCCGACGTGGCGCAACGTGGTCCACCCGGTAAAGGCCGTCCCGGAGTCGTTCCTTCTGAGCTCGAGGCCGGGTGTTTTCCGTGGCCCAGCGGCCGATCCGGTGGCCCTAGAGCGGGCCATGCGCCGCCGCCACTTCCACGTGGAGCGCTGGAGCGCGAACGGCGTGGAGTGGCTTTTCGCAGACCGTTATCCGTGGGCTCAGCTCGCCACCTTCGTAAGCCACGCCGCGATCGTCTTGCTCCTCGCCGGCGCCCTTGTCACTCACTTTGGCGCGTTTACCACCCGGCTTTTCGTCGCCGAGGGCGCGAGCGCGCCCGTCTTCCCAATCGGCCACGCTCCGGCGATGAATGTAACCGTGGCGTCCGCGGCCGGAAGCCTCGATGCACACGGCCGGAGCCTGGACGCCCGCTCCGAGATCAGCGTGACCACGAACGGACGCACCGCGAAGACGTGCACGATTACGGCAAGCCAGCCGTGCACCTGGGATGGCTACCGTATCCGCCAGGCGTTCTTTTACTCCGCTGGAGTTGATCTGCAGGTTCGGGACACGAGCGACGGGAGGATCCTCTTCCGGCAGGCAGTCGCGCTGACGGCGAGCCGCGAGGCGCCCCACGTGGTGGTTTCGGACGCCGGCGGACGAGTCCTGCTCGACCAGGTCGTCGCGTTCACCGGATCGGTGGATGGCGTGGACGGGGCGTTACTGGCGATCCCTGGCGACACGGCACCGGTCTGGGTTGGGCTGGCCCACCCGGCCGACGGGCCCGCGCTCATTGTCTTTCAGCCCGGAGACGGCTCCCAGCAGCGCTCGCTGACGGTACCGCTGCACGCGTCCGCGCCAGCCGGCGACCTGCGGTTCGAGTTCGCCGGCCTCGAAACAACGCCGGCGGCGGAACTGCCCGGCCTCCCGGCGCCCGGACCCGAGGGCGGAATCCCGCCCGTGGCACAACTCGCCGGGGGACGCTTGAGCGACGGATCTGCCGCGCCGCCGGTCCTCCTGTTGAGCGGAGTCGGGAACCGGGCCGTTGCCCTGCACGAAGGTGAACGGGCGGTGGTTGGCAACCTCGAGTATCAGTTCGTCGGGCAGAAACCGTTCGTCGGCCTGGAAGTAAGGAAAGATCGCGGCGAGCCGCTCATCTGGATCGGGAGCGCGATGCTCGTGCTCGGCCTCGCCGCGACGCTCTGGATACCCCGGCGGCGAATCTGGGCGCGAACGGATGGCGACGGGCTCCAAATGGCCGGAATGGCGCCGAAGTTCGCCGATCTCGGCCCAGAGTTCGAAGCGCTGGCCGCCGAGTCCGCGACGGCAGGCCCGCCCTGAACCAGCGCGCCCTTCGAAAAATGGGATTGACAGCGGGTGTCTGGACGCGCTTAATACGCTGACCCAACGGTTTATGCGTATCGGTCAAAAGTGCTGGGGAACACAGGAGAGTCACCCGCGGCGAACGACATCGGACTTATCTGGGGCCCGCTCGTCCGCCTGGCGGAGGACAAGCCTTCATGGGAGCCGGATCACGCGAAGGTGTGGCAGCTCGCCCCGGATGGCAGGTCAGTCAAGTTCACGATCCGCACGACATCTCCTTCCACTCAGGCCGCAAGGTCACAACAAAGGACATCGCGTTCGGCCTGGAACAGCTCAAGGACCCAAAGTGGACGGCCGGTGCCACCTACAATCGCAATGGAGGATCCGGGCTTCCAGCGCTGCCGATCTGCAACCGGCGGCTCATCGCCGATCTAACCGCGTGCCGCAGGCGGAGCGTACGGCTAATGCCGCCGCCACCGGCGCATGCCTCTCCAGTCGGGAAGGATGAGCACGAACCAGAGGAACGTGAGGCCCGACAGGACGAGCGGTGCAGCGATGACCAGTGACACGAGCGCTCGAGGCATGATATGCACTACCTATTCAAATTATTGAAACGGTACATTGCACGCGCGCCCGGCCCATCGTCATTTCGCGCACACCTGCTACGCACAATGGCCTACCACGACCGCGATTCCGGCGCGGCTGCCGCACGCCGCAAAGCGGGCGCTGCTCGCGCGGGTGACCGAGAACGCTCAGGAACGGCGGAGGCGGGGATCCAGGACATCACGCAGCGCGTCGCCAAGCATGTTGAAGCCGAAGACGGCCAGGAAGATGGCGAAGCCCGGGAAGAGCGCCATGTACAGGTGATTCTCTGCCAGATCGCGCGTTCGCCCGGACAGCATCTGGCCCCAGGTGGGGAAGTTGGTGATCCCGACGCCGAGGAAGCTGATGGTGGCTTCCGCGAGGATGGCCGTGCCGAGCTGGAGCGTGGCCATGACGATGACGATCGGCATGATGTTCGGCAGCACGTGCCGCAGGATGATGCGGAGGTGGGAGGCGCCCACGACCTCCGCCGCCTCCACGTATGCGTTCGCCCGGACACCAAGGACCGCTCCCCGGATCACGCGCGACGTGCCGCCGGCCAGCACCAGCCCGAGGGCGAGCGTGACGATCGTCGTCCGCGGGAACGTGTACCAGAACCAGGGTCCGTCCTGGGGATTGGGGCCGACCGCGGGACCGCGCCCGAGGCCGAAGAAGCCGGAGCCGCTCGTCGTGGTCAGGACCGCGACGAGCGTGAGGATGAGGAAGATCGCCGGGAAGCTCAGCCAGATGTCGACCAGGCGCTGGACGACGAAATCGGTCTTGCCGCCGAAATAGCCGCTGCCCACACCGACGACAAGCGCGAGAACCGTGACCAGGACGACGGTCCCGAGTCCGACCATCGCCGTGATCTGGCAGCCATAGACGAGCCTGGAATAGATGTCGCGGCCGTTCTGATCGGTTCCAAACCAGTGCGCGCTGCTGGGGCCGGTGAGGGCGGCGCTCAGGTTCACCTGGTCGTAGGAGTAGCGGGCGATCCAGGGAGACAAAACGGCGACTACAACGATCAGGATGAGCATGAGCGCGCCAAAAGCGCCCATCGGCTTGGCCCGCACGAAGTGGCTGATGGCCCTCAGGGCCCGAACAGGCGCCGGCCGCTCGACCCGCCAGCCGAAATCCTGTGCCTGGGACGCGTCGATCGCGGCCATGAGCCGGCCCTCGTCACGTGCGGTCATGCGAACTTCACCCGCGGATCCAGAAGTGCGTAGCTCACGTCGACGAGGAGGTTGACCACCACAATCATGACGGCGACGACCATGTTAACGCCGATGATGGCCGGGAAATCGCGGTTCGCGATGGAGACGAAAAGGTACTGTGCGACACCCGGAATCCCGAAGATCGCTTCCAGCACCAGCGAGCCGCCGACGAGCACCGGGACCTGGAGGCCGATGACCGTGACCACGGGAATCAGGGCGTTCCGCATCGCGTGGCTGGAGATCACGCGGCGGCTGGTCAGGCCTTTCGCTCTCGCGGTGCGGATGTAGTCCTGCCGGAGCACTTCGAGCATTTGCGCGCGGGTGAGACGCAGCAGCGACCCCGAGAGTCCGACACCAAGGATGACTGCCGGGACGAGGACCAACTGCAGGTTCTGCGCCGGGTTAGCCCAGAGATCGAGATACCGAACCGGAAATGAGTAGCTGTACCAGCGAGCGGCGAGGGCGATGATGATCGTCGCCATGAAGAACGAGGGGATAGCGAGCATGGCGATCGCGAAACCCCGCAACGCGTAATCCATCCAGCCGTCCTGGTTGACCGCGGAGAGCACGCCGAACGGCACCGCGATGCCGATCGAGACGAGCATCGCGACGATTCCCAGTTCCATGCTGACGGGGATGCGCCGCTTCAACTCCGCGCTCACGTCGCGGCCGCCGAGCACCGACTTGCCCAGGTCACCCCGCAGCGCGTCTCCCGCCCAGCTCGCCCATTGCTGGATGTAGTTTTTGTCGAGCCCCAGGCGCTGGCGGATTGCGTCCTTGTACGCGTTCAGCGAGACCGTGTTCTTCGCTGCCTGGCGTTGGGAATCCTTTGCCTGCGCGGGGTCGATGCCCTCCTTCTTGAGCTCCTGGTCGATGACGGCGTTCTCGGCTCGGGCGCGGTCCGTGAGCGAGGCTTTCGCGGGATCCTTCCCATCCGCCGCGAGGCGTTGGTCGGCCAACTCCTTGAATGCCGCCTGGCCGCCCTGCACTTCGCCGCCGGCCACGAGGATATCCACGGCGTCGGCCGGAAGAAGCCGCAAGAGCGCGGTTACAAGCAGCGACACCCCGACGAGGGTCGGGATCATGAGGATGATGCGACGAACGATGTACTGGGCCATTCGCGTTCCCTCGCTCGTTGGCGGGCCGCGACCGCGCCGGGGTGGCTGCCCGGTGCGGTCGCGGCGACGGCTTAGCCCTTCTTCACACGCTCGGCCGTGAAGTTGGCTTTCATGAGGGAGTCAGCCCCGTAGGCATAGCCGGACTTGTGGTAGTAGTTTTCGACCCACGGTTGCACGTAAACCCAGCCCGCTGAGGCGTGGTACGGGACCATCAGGAACGTTTCGCTCATCTTCACCTGGATGTCCTTGATGTACTTCACGCGCTCCGCGTTGTCGAGGATAGTCCGCTGCTTCAAGTACATCGCGTCGAGTTCCGGCTGCTCGGCGATCGGCGTCCCACCCCAGTTGTGGCGGGCCGACTTCGACCAGTAGTTCTGGAAGAAGATGTTGTCAGGATCCTGGGGGCCACCGACGATCGGGCCGCAGGCACAGCCGCCCTCCGGGATCTTGCCGAGGTAGATGGACTGGATGTACTGGCCGTATTCGACGTACGTGAGCTCGGCGTTGAAGCCGGCATCCTTGATCGTCGAGGCGAAGAGCTCCCACGCCTGCTGCGCCTCGGCTCCGTAGCGATCCACGTTCGCGTAGAGCTTGAAGTTCAGCGTGTCCGAGCCAGTGGCGGCCTTCAGGAGGGCTTTCGCCTCCGCGACGTTGCGCGTCCAGTACTTGCCCGTGGCGCCGTAGTCCTTGTTGTTGTCGCGCGGTGACAGGTAGTAGGGCGCGAGGCCCGGCGGGATGAACGAGAAGTAGTTGCCCTTGCCCGTGCCGTCCTGGACCTTCAGGTAGCCATCGCGGTCGAGCGCCATCGAAAGCGCCTGGCGGACGCGGACGTCGTTCCACGGCTTGTTGTCGAAGTTGAAGTAGAACGCGCCCTCCGACGTGTTCTGGGGGAAGAAGTCCTTGCCCTTCGGGTCAAGCTTCGAGCGCGATTCCTTGTAGACCGCGCCCGAGAGCCCGGAGAGGTCGAGGTCTCCCGACTGCAACGCGGCCACCAGCCGTTGGGGGTCGGCCAGGGTGAGCGCCTCGATCTTGGCGAAAGCCGGTATCGGCGCGTCGAAATACGTGGGGTTCTTGTGCCCTGTGATCGCCACGCCCGATTCGAACTTGTCGAAGATCCATGGTCCCGTTCCAACCGGATCCTTCTTCACCTGGTCGTTGCTGATGGTTTCGACAGGGATGAACCAGACCGCCTGGGACGACGCTGCATGGGTGACCAGGAATGGCGCGAACGCGGATTTCAGCGTGATCTTGAGCGTCTTTTCGTCTGGCGCCTCAACCTTGTCGACGACCTGCTGCCAGCCGGGCGCATTTTGCGAGACCGCGAGGAATGCCTGGTATGTCTTCACCCAGTCGCCGGCCGTGGCGGCTCGCCCGTTGAGCGGCGCCTTGTCCTGCCACTTGACGTTCGGCTTGAACGTGAAGACGTAGGTCGTCGGGTCGGGCTGCTCCCACTTCTGCGCGATATCGCCCTCGAGCTTCGTCTGGTCGTCGACAGAGATATTCGGCCCGGACTGACCGCGAAGCAGCCTGCTGTAATAGAACGATGCTGGCGTCTGCGCCAGGTAGGTGAGGTTTTCGAACGGGTAGAGCGTTGGCGGGTTGCCCGAGGATTGGCCCGAGAACGGGAAGCGGGCCGTACCCCCCTGAGTTACCTGCGACGCGGATGGAGACGCCGCTGCGCTCGTGCCGGCAGTGGTTGGGGCTGCCGCGCTGGGCGTGGCTTTGTTGCTACTGCTGTCGCCGCCGCACCCGACGACCGCCAGCCCGGCGACCCCCGCGCCCGCGAGGCCCACACCGCCGAGGAATCGCCTTCTGCTCGCCCGCGACGACGCTTGACGCTGCCAGTAGCCAGTTTCCAACTTTGTCTCCTCCGAATTCCGAGTGCCATACGGCCTGGGCCAAGGCGTCGTTGTATCGACGCGACCAGCACTCTGGTATAGATGCTGGGCCCAGCACGTATTTCGCGGAATATACGGGATCTGTCAAGACCTCATGGGAGCAGGACTTTAGCGAGCCTTCACCGGGCTGCGCCAAGTGCCCGCGGGCGCGATGAGGCTGGGTCAGGTGCAGGCGCCCGGCGAGCGGTCAGCCAGGCGCCTGCACCATCCGTCGACCGCTCGCCAGCCGCGATCGCGCGTGCGAAGTGGGCAAGTCCCGTGTGGCTCGCGGCGTGGTGGGCTGTCACGCCCACGGGCCACCCCTCGCGCGTGGTCGCCTTCCAGTGGCGGACGTTGCA
>JAKALX010000400.1 GCA_021823905.1 Chloroflexota bacterium
ACTTCGAAGACGAGATCGCTGTTCGCCGGGATATCGGCGCTTGGCGAGCGGGCGCCGTAGGCCAGGGCCGTCGGCAGGTAGAGCAGGCGCTTGCCGCCGACCTTCATGCCGGCCACACCCTCGTCCCAGCCCTTGATGACCTGGCCGAGACCGAGCGTGAAGGTGAACGGCTGGCCCGCATCCTTCGAGCTCTGGATCTTCTTGCCGCTGGGGAGCCAGAGCGTGTAGTGGACGGTCACCTTCTTCTCAGCGGTGGCGGTGGCGCCCGTGCCAACAACCTCGTCCTGGTACTTCAGGCCGCTGGCGGTAACGGTGGGATTCGTCAACGTTGGCGCGCCGCCGGGCGCCGTCGTGGCAGCTTTCGTGGGCGACGTTCCAGCGGCGGTGGTGGTTGCCACGGTCGTGGCCGCCTTCGATGACGCCGGGCTCGACGAGGAGTCGCCGCCGCAAGCGCCGAGCAGCGTCGCGCCCAGCGCGAGGGAAGCGGCGATCGGGAGGAGGATCGTTCGGTTCATGACACCAGCGTAGAGAACGCGGCGGCTATGTTCACTGGAAGCGAAAGGCCCATGTACGTCTACCAGCCGGCCGCCAGGCGCCGGGCGGCCTCGGCCAGGGTTTCCTCCGACTTCGAGAAGGTGAAGCGAACGAAGCGGGAGCCTTCCGCGCCTCGATAGAAGCTGGAGCCGGGCACCGGTGCGACCCCCACCTTCTCGGTGAGGTGACGGGCGAAGGCGACGTCGTCGCCCTTGAAGGCGAGGCCTTCGAAGCCGGCCATGATGTAGTAGGCGCCCTGGGGCGAATGGCACGAAAAGCCGGATTCGCGGAGAGCGCTGAGCAAGAGGCCGCGCTTGCGTTCGTACATCGCCCGAAGCTCCGGGTAGTAGGAGTCTCCTTGCTCGATCGCGACAGCGCCGGCCTCCTGGAGCGGCGCCGGGGCGCCGACCGTGAGGAAGTCGTGCACCTTGCGGACGGCGTTTGTGAGCTCGGCGGGCGCGAGGATGTAGCCGAGGCGCCAGCCGGTGACGCTGAACGTCTTCGAAAGGCCGCTGATCGTGATCGTCCGGTCGTACATGCCAGGGAGCGTGGCCATCGGCACGTGGACGTGGTTGTCGTAGAGGATGTGCTCGTAGATCTCGTCCGTGATGCAGAGGGCGTCGAACTCCTGGCAGAGCGCGGCGATCTGTTCGAGCTCGGCGCGCGTGAAGACCTTTCCCGCCGGGTTGTTCGGCGTGTTGACGATGATCGCGCGCGTCTTTGACGAAAAGGCGCGGCGGAGCTCGTCGGGGTCGAAGCCAAAGCCGGGCGCGTGCAGGGTCACGAAAACGAGCTTTGCGCCGCTCATCGCCGCATCGGGGACGTAGTTCTCGTAGAAGGGCTCGAAGACGATCACCTCGTCGCCAGGCTCGACGACGGCTAGCATCGCGGCCATCATCGCTTCGGTTGCGCCGCAGGTGACCGTGATCTCGCGGTCAGGGTCGAGGTCGAGGCCGTAGGAGCGCTTTGTCTTCGCGGCGATCGCCTGGCGCAGGCGCGGGGAACCCCAGGTGATGGCGTACTGGTTGATGTCGGCGTTGATCGCGTCGATCGCTGCCTGCTTGATGAAGTCGGGCGCCGGGAAATCGGGGTAGCCCTGGGCAAGGTTCATGGCGCCGTGGAGCATCGCGAGGCGGGTCATCTCGCGGATAACGGATTCGCTGAAGACGGACGTGCGCTGGGCGATGTGCATTGGGGGATTGTCGATTGATGGTTGGCGATTGTCGATTGGGCGCGCCCGGCGGTGCTCCTGCCGCTGGGGCGTGGCCAGGCTCAGGGCGTTGCGCCAGGGCGGCCGCGGGTGTGAACTGGCGCCGTTCGAGGAGGAGGAGCGATGGCCCACGTTCCGCGCCTCTATGTGCCGGGCCGGCTGGCCGCGGGCCCGCTGACGCTCGACGGCGAGCAGGCGAAGCGTCTCGCGGCCGTCATGCGGCTGCGCGCGGGCGACGGTTTCCGTGTGTTTTCTGGCGACGGGCGGGAGTGGTCCGCCACGGTGACGGCAGTCGAGAAGGCGCGGCTGCAGGCGAACGTTGGCGAGCTGGTGCGGCAGGAAGCGGCGCTGCCGATTGTGCTCGAGGCGTGGTGTGCGCTGGTGCGTCCGAACCGCTTCGACTGGGCGATCGAGAAGTGCGCGGAAGCGGGCGCGGACGTCATCCGGCCGCTCTTGAGCGAGCACGCGGCGCGCGGCGAAGGCGGTTCACCGCAGCGCCAGGAACGCTGGAACCGGATCGCGATCGAAGCGGCGGAACAGAGCGGCCGGTTGCGCGTGCCGGCTGTTGAGGCGCCGGAGAGCTTCGAGCGGCTCATCGAGCGCCATCGCGGCGCACTGCTGGTCGGGGACCAGCATGGGCGAAGCTGGCAGGAAGCGGCGGCGCTCCTCCCCGAGCGCGGACTCGTCGCGGTCGCGGTTGGCCCGGAGGGTGGATTCACCGATGACGAGATCGCGCGGGCGAAGGCGCGCGGAGCGCTGGCGGTGAGCTTCGGGCCGAACGTGCTGCGCACGGAGACCGCCGCAGTGGTCGCGACGGCGCTGGTGCGGTCGCTCGGGCGGTAAAACGTTCGAAACTGACGCTGACGGCGGGAGCGGCTACGCTCGCTGCATGGCTGTTGCGCGTGGAACGATTCTTGCCTTCTGCATCTTCGCGGCGAGCTTTGCGCTGCATATCGTGGGCGGCGCGACCGACCAGGGATGGCTGTTCGCGGTGGCCGTTGGACTCATCTACCTGAGTGCGACGGGATTCCCGGCGATCGCCGTCGCGCTCGGCGGCTTTCGGAGCCTGGAGAGCCGACCGGCGCGCCTGACGGGCGCGATTGGCGCTGCCGGCGGCTACGTGTTCACCATGGGCGCGCTCTGGGCGACGAACGGGCGGGCGTTCGCCTGGTGGGAGTTCCCTCTGGCGGCGGCGCTCGTGCTGGTCTCGTCGGGGCTGATGCTTGTGGGATGGCGGACGGCAACGCTGGCGCGACCGGTCCCGGGGACGAGCGGGACGGCGCCGTAGCGTTCAGGGCCGCTGCCGTGCACGATATCTCCTGCACGAGAGCGCCGCTGCGCGAAGCAGCGGATCGACGAGGAGGAGGTCTGCGATGGCGAAGCAACCCAAGCCTCGGCCAGGGCACGAATCGGGCCGGCCAGGAAGCAGCGGTGGGACACCGAAGCCTCCGGGGAGCGCGCCGAAGCCCGTCCGCACTCCCGTCAAGAAGTAGACGGGCTCCTGCCCATCGGTGCGTGGCCCCGGCCTCTGCCAACTGACGACCTGCAGCTCTGCTCGTTTGCCGCGCCCGAGGCCGTTTGCTAGGCTGCCAGCGTCTTTTCAAGCAACCGATGCATCAAGCAGGTGGAAGGAGGGCAGCCATGCCCAGGCGATTGGCCGTGGGAATCGGGTTCGGAGGGAGCCCGGAACAAACGAAGGAGATCATCAAGCGCGTTCAGATCGCCGAGGAGGTCGGCGTCGAGGCGGTCTTCAGCGCGGAGACGTGGGGACGCGACCAGTTCTCGCTGCTGACCCAGATTGCGCTGCAAACCAGCAAGATCAAGCTCGGGACCGGCATCGCGCCGGTTTACGGCCGGTCGCCAGCGGTCCTGGCGATGACGGCGGCGACGCTCGACGAGCTTTCGGGCGGACGCGTGATCCTCGGGCTGGGAACATCGGGCGCGCGAGTTATCGAGCACTGGCACGGCGAGAAGTTCTCGAAGCCGATCCAGCGCACGAAAGAGTACGTCGAGATCATCAACATGATCATCAGCGGC
>JAKALX010000401.1 GCA_021823905.1 Chloroflexota bacterium
GGCGCGGCCGCCCTCGGTGGGTTCGAGCGTGCCGGTGTAGGTGCACGAGCCGTCTTCGTTCTGTCCGGCGAAGGCGAGGGGCAGCTCGTGAGTGGTCTCGAGGCCGCCTCCTGGCTCGGTGCGGCCGTAGATGGCGTCGAAGCGCACGTCCGCCGGGCTGAGCCCGGCGAGCTGGGCGAGAATCGTGATCTCGACCGGCTCGCCGGCCATCATTCGTTCGCGCGCGTTGTCGGTCACGTTGACAACCCTGACATCGTGCCAGCTCGCCTGGATGCGGTGGAGCCAGCCGGCCTGGTCGCGCGCGGCTGCCATGCCGTTTTCTCGCAACTTCTGCCAGCTGTGGGCTGCCGGGGCGTAGGCCGCGGTTGCGTATTCGCTCACCATCCGGTTGGTGTTGAAGCGCGGCGCGAACGCGGCGATCGAGCGCTTCATCGTCTCGATCCAGCCGCCGGGAAGCCCGTCCTTGTCGCGGTCGTAGAAGAGCGGTGCGACCTCGTGTTCGAGGAGGTCGTAAAACGAAGCCGCGTCGTAGGCGTCCTGCGTTTCCGGGCCGTAGTCCACATGGTCGCGGCCGACGGCCCAGCCGAGCCCCGGGCGGTAGGCTTCCCACCACCAACCGTCGAGGACGCTCATGTGGATAGCGCCGTTGGCGACGGCCTTCATCCCGCTGGTTCCGCTGGCCTCGAGTGGGCGGAGCGGCGTGTTGAGCCAGACGTCGCAGCCCTGGACGAGCGCGCGGGCGACCTCGACGTCGTAACCCTCGAGGATCACCAGGCGATCGCGGAATTCGGGCCGGCGGCTGAACTGGAGGACCTCGCGGATGAGCTGCTTGCCGGGCTCGTCACGGGGATGGGCCTTGCCGGCGAAGATGAACTGCACCGGCCGGTCCGGATTGTTGATGATGCGCGCGAGCCGCTCCGGATCCCGGAAAATCAGGGTCGCACGCTTGTAGCCGGCAAACCGCCGCGCGAAGCCAATGGTCAGCGTATTCGGATCGAGGGCGCGGCCGAGGATCGGATCGGCCGCCGCCAGGCCCTGGCGCGAGCCGCCGAGCATGTACTGCTCGCGGGCGCGGATGATGAGGCGTTCGCGGCGCTTCTCGTGCGCATCCCACATCGTCTGGTCGGGGATCTCGTTGACGCGCTGCCATTGGGTCGAGTCCACCGGGTCCTCGCGCCACTGTGGACCGACGTAGCGGTCGTACAGCTCGCCCATGTCGTGCGACACCCAGGTTGGCAGGTGAACCCCGTTGGTAATCGAGCTGATAGGCGCCTGGTCCTCCGGCAGGTCGGGCCAGGCGGCCACCCAGAGCTTCTGCGAAACGCTCCGATGCAGCCGCGAAACTCCGTTCCGGAAGCCGCTCAGCCGCAGGCCAAGCAATGCCATCGAGAACGGCTCGCCCTCGTCGTCCGGGTTGATGCGCCCGAGGCCGATGAACGCGCGCGCGTCGAGGCCCATCGCGGCGTAGTAATGGCCAAGGTGCTTTCGCACCAGGTCTGGCGGGAAGAGGTCGATGCCCGCGGCGACCGCGGTGTGCGTGGTGAACGTGGTCGCCGCCGTGACTGGGAGGCGGGCCTCGTCGAACGAGGCGCCCGTTGCGTCCATGAGCATGCGGATGCGCTCGACTCCGAGGAGCGCTGAGTGGCCCTCGTTCATGTGGCAGACGGCGGGATGCAGTCCGAGCGCATGGAGGGCACGCACGCCGCCGATGCCGAGTATCATCTCCTGCTGGATGCGGGTGTCGAAATCGCCGCCGTACAGGTGTCCCGTGATCTGGCGGTCGGTGGGTGAGTTCTGGTCGACGTTGGTGTCGAGCAGGATCAGAGGCGTCTTGCCGACGTCAAGTCTCCAGGCGCGGGCGTGCACGTCGCGCCCGTCGAACGGCACCGAGATCTCGATCGGCGCGCCCTGATCGTCGTGCAGGAGCTGGATCGGCTGGGCGGCCAGGTCGATGTCGTGATACTCCTCGTGCTGCCAGCCGTCCGGCCCGAGCACCTGGGAGAAGTATCCCTGGGCGTAGAGCAGGCCGACGCCCACGAGCGGCAGGCCAAGGTCGCTGGCGGACTTGAGGTGGTCGCCGGCGAGCACGCCGAGGCCGCCGGAGTAGCTCGGCAGGCTCTCCGTGAGCGCGAACTCGAGGGAAAAGTAGGCGATGACGTCGGCGCTGCTGGTGCCGGGCACGGTTGCGTGCGGCGCACGCCCAAGGTAGGCCTCGAGGGCGGCGCGGACGCGCTCGAGATGCGCCAGGAAGCCGTCGTCATGGGAGAGCCGCTCGATCTCAGCCCGAGGCATGAGCTGGAGCATCCGCGTCGGGTTGTGGCCGGTCGCGCGCCAGAGCTGGCGATCCATGCGCTCGAAGAGCAGCAGCGCGTCGGTGTGCCATGTCCAGAAGAGGTTGCGGACGATGGTCCGGAGCGGCTCGAGGGCGGCTGGAAGTTGTGGTTCGACCTGGAACGTCCGGGTGGCGCGAAGTCGCATGGGAACCATTGTAGCGCGGCCGCCTGCGGGGCTCGTGAACGGGGCCGTCAACGGGGCCCTCGGCCGCTGGTGCCGCGGCCGCTGGTTGTCCGCACTTTCGGGCCGTGCGAACATCGCAGCGGGTACGGCCGGTCCTCGTGGAGCATCTTCCGCGGCCAGCCCGCCAACTCCATGCCGTTCCGTGCAGTTCTCTTCGATATCGGCGACACCCTCTGGCATTCCCGCGGCGCCCCGCCGGTGGAGGAATTTCGCCGCCTCGCCGCGCAGCGCGCCGCCGAGGAATTGCGCAAACTCGGCGTGAACCATGCCGACCCCGCAACCGTCGCCCGCTCCGCCTGGACCGCGCTGGAGGACGCGATGCGCCGCGCCCGCGCGACCGACCTGGTTGAGCCCGATTACGCCGCCGTCTCGCAGGCCGCACTGGGCCGCCTCGGCATCGACCTGAGCCGCACGCAGGCCGGGGAGCTGCTCGAAGCGACGTACGTCTCCGGCATCGAAGGCGGCAAGTCTCCCTACCCGGACGCGCGCGAGACGCTGTTGGCCTTGCGCCGCCGGGGATTCCTGCTGGCGACCGTTACGAATCGTGCATTCGGCGGAGAGCGGTTCCGCGCCGACCTTCGCGATGCCGGTCTCGACATCGGTTGGGACGCGGAGGCGGTGTCCGTCGAGGTCGGCTACCTCAAGCCCCATCCCGCAATCTTCCGCTTCGCGCTCGATCGCCTCGACGCTCGCCCTTCCGATGTCCTGATGGTCGGGAATTCGCTCGCGGAGGACGTTGCCGGCGCGCAGGCGGTCGGCATCGCGGCCGCCTGGAAGCGCTCGGCCCCCGACGCCGAAGGCGTGAGGCCGGACTTCGTGTTCGACCAGTTGGCCGAGCTCCTGGACCGGCCGGAATTGCAGGCACACGAGCCGTGAGCGGCGAACAGCGCACCTGGGGTGGACGGTTTGAAGGCGGGATGGACGCGCTTACCCGCGATTACACGGCGGGCATGGACCAGGGGCTCTGGGATCACGACATAACCGGATCGATCGCCCACGCGCGCATGCTCGGCAAGCAAGGCATCATCGCCGCGGCCGACGCCGAGGCGATCATTCGCGGGCTGGAGCTCGTGCGCGCGGACTTCCGCTCGGGCGCGGTCACCTGGCGCGCCGAACTTGAGGACGTTCACACGCACGTCGAAGCCGTCCTGCGAGAGAAGATCGGCGAAACGGCGGGGCGCCTGCACACGGCGCGCTCCCGGAACGACCAGGTGGCGCTGCTCAACCGGATGGTTGTTCGCGAGGCGATCGAC
>JAKALX010000402.1 GCA_021823905.1 Chloroflexota bacterium
CAAGGCGTTTCTCGACGAATGACTGCCGCCGAATTCTTCGTGGTCTGCCTGGAGGCAGGCGCTGACGACGACCTGTTGGTCGGGCGTGTCTACCGCGCGTGCGAAGACCCCGCGGGCGAACGGTCGGGCTTCATTCGGGTGTGGGATGCCAGCGGCGAAGACTACCTCTACCCGTCCGAGCATTTTGTTCGCTTAAGCCTTGCCGGCTGGGAACGTGAACGGTTGGCGGCAGCGCTCTCATCGCCATAGAACGACTGTTCTAGACATCGCGAGTCTGGCACACTACGGGCATGGCTGACGCGGTTGGATCGTCCGTGCTTGACCGTTTTGGCCCCGCCGCCCGGGCCTGGTTTCAAGGCACGTTCGCGGCGCCCACGAAAGCCCAGGAGCTCGGCTGGGACGCGATCTCGGCGGGCGAGCACACGCTGCTCTGCGCGCCGACCGGTTCGGGCAAGACGCTCGCCGCGTTTCTCTGGTGCCTCGACCGGCTGACGCAGCGTGCCGCCGGCACAATCGCCAATCCCCAATCGCCAATCGGCAATCCCCGCGGCATCGCGGTCCTGTATGTCTCGCCGCTGAAGGCCCTCTCGTATGACATCGAACGGAACCTGCGCGCGCCACTCGCGGGACTGCGAATCGCAGCTGCGCGCGAGGGGCTGTCTGTTCCCGACATAACGGTGGCGACGCGCACCGGCGACACGCCGGCGCGCGAGCGCGAGGACATTCGCAAGAACCCGCCCGACATCCTCATCACCACGCCCGAGTCGCTCTACCTGATGCTGACCTCTCGCTCGCGCGAGGCTTTGCGCACCGTCGAGACGGTCATCGTCGACGAGATCCACACGATGGCGGCGACCAAGCGCGGCGCGCACCTCGCGCTCTCGCTGGAACGGCTCGAACTGCTAACGGAGAAGCCGCCGCAGCGAATCGGGCTTTCAGCGACCCAGCGGCCGCTCGAGGAGGTGGCGAAATACCTGGCCGGCGACCGGCCGGTGCGCATCGCCGACGCCGGCGCGCGGAAGGAGCTCGACCTCCGGGTCATCGTTCCCGTTGAGGACATGGTGAACCCGCACCTGGAGGCCGGCTACCGGCCCGCCGAGCCACTCACTGGAGGTACGGGTTACGAAGGTGGCACGTCGATCTGGCCGGCGCTCTACCCCGAGCTCCTGGACCTCGTGCGCAACCACCGCTCAACGCTGATCTTCGTGAACAACCGGCGGCTGGCGGAGCGGATCGCCGCGCGCGTGAATGAGATGGCGGGCGAAGAGCTGCTGCGCGCGCACCACGGCTCCGTCTCTCGCGAGCAGCGGACGGAGATCGAGGAGCGGCTCAAGGCGGGGATGCTGCCGGGGCTTGTCTGCACGAGTTCGCTCGAACTCGGCATCGACATGGGCGCGGTCGACCTCGTGGTCCAGGTCGAGTCGCCGAAGTCGGTCGCGCGCGGGTTGCAGCGGGTCGGCCGCGCCGGGCACCAGGTGGACGCGCCCAGCGTTGGGCGCATCTTTCCGAAGTTCCGCGGCGACCTGCTCGAGTGCGCGGTCGTGACGGAACGCATGCATAAGGGGCTGATCGAGCGGACCGAGGTTCCGAAGAATCCGCTCGACGTGCTTGCCCAGCAGGTGGTTGCCGCGTGCGCGATGGACGACTGGTCGATCGACGATCTCCTGGCGCTCGCGCACCGGACATACAGTTTCGCCAGCCTGAGCCGGGACGTGCTGGAGTCGGTTCTCGGCATGCTGGCCGGGCAGTACCCGTCCGACGAGTTCGCTGAGCTGAAGCCGCGCATCCTCTGGGACCGCTCGACGAACGTGCTCTCGGGCCGCGGCGACGCGAAGACGATTGCGGTCGTGAACGCCGGGACAATCCCGGACCGGGGGCTGTACGGGGTCTTCCTCGGGGTCGGCGGGCCACGGGTCGGCGAGCTGGACGAGGAGATGGTGTACGAGAGCCGCGCGGGCGAGACGTTCCTCCTCGGCGCCACGACCTGGCGAATCGAGCAAATCACGCGCGACCAGGTCATCGTTTCGCCCGCGCCCGGGGAGCCCGGGAAGATGCCGTTCTGGAAGGGGGACGGCGTCGGGCGGCCGTTGGAGTTCGGGCAGGCGATCGGCGCGTTCACCCGGGAGATCGGCGGTATCCGCGACGAGGAGACGGCGACTCGGCGGCTGATGGAGGGCCATGACCTCGACGAGCGCGCCGCACGGAACCTGCTCGCCTACCTCGCGGACGAGAAGGAGGCAACGGGGCACCTCCCGACCGACCGGACGATCGTCGTCGAGCGCTTCCGCGACGAGCTTGGCGACTGGCGAATGGTCATCCTGACCCCGTTTGGCGGGCGGGTGCACGCGCCCTGGGCGCAGGCGATCGAGGCGCTGCTCGCGGACCGTTCGGGCTTCGACGTGCAGACCATCTGGAGCGACGACGGGATCGCGATCCGCTTCGCCGGCGGCGAGGAGCTTCCCGCGACGGAGATGCTGTTCCCGCCGCCCGAGGAGGTCGAGGACCTCGTGATGGCGCGGCTGCCGAACTCGGCGATGTTCGCCGCACACTTCCGCGAGAACGCCGGCCGGGCGCTGCTTCTTCCCCGGCGGCGGCCGGGCGGCCGCAGCCCACTGTGGCTGCAGCGGCAGCGATCCGCGAACCTCCTGGGCGTGGCGAGCCGCTACGGCTCGTTCCCGATCATCCTCGAGACTTACCGCGAATGCCTCCGCGATGTGTTCGACGTTCCCGGCCTCGTCGAAATCCTCACGCGGGTGCGGAGCCGGGAGATCCGGGTCGTGCCGGTCGAGACGCAGGAAGCGTCGCCGTTCGCCCGCTCGCTTCTTTTCGACTACATCGCCGCCTACATGTACGAGGGCGATGCGCCGCTGGCAGAGCGCAGGGCGCAGGCGCTGACGCTGGACCGGAGTCTGCTGCGCGACCTGCTCGGGCAAGACGAGTTGCGGGAGCTGCTGGACCCCGAGGCGATCGAGCAGTTGGAATTGGAACTGCAGGCGCTCGTCGAGAACAGGCAAGCGCGGAACCCGGACCAGCTTCACGACCTGCTGCGGCGGCTGGGCGACCTGAGCGAATACGAGCTTTCGGCGCGCGTAACCGAACCGGAAGCGCTGGGCGACTGGCTCGCGGCACTCCAGGCGACTCATCGCGGCTGTGCCGTACGAATCGGGGGCGAAGAGCGCTGGATCCCGATGGAAGACGCGGGCCGCTATCGTGACGGGCTCGGCGTGCCGCCGCCGCTCGGCGTCCCGGAGGCGTTCTTGAGGCGGACCGAGCTGCCGCTCGACGGTCTGCTCGCGCGCTATTCCCGCACGCATGTGCCGTTCGTCGCAGCCGATCCGGCGGCGCGGTGGTCTATCCCCGAAAGTCTGGTGCGCGAGGCGCTGCAGCGGCTGGAGGCGGCGAGCTCCGTCCTCCACGGTGATTTCCGGCCGGGCGGCGTCGAACGCGAATGGTGCGACCCGGATGTCCTGCGGACGCTTCGACGCCGTTCGCTCGCGCGGTTGCGGAAGGAGGTCGAGCCGGTTGGGCAGCCGGCCTTTGCGCGGTTCCTGGCCAAGTGGCAGGGAATTGGTTCGTCCGCCGGTGGAGCCGATCGGGTGCGCGAGGCGCTGGCTCAGCTCGAAGGAGTGGCGCTCCCGGTCTCAGTGCTCGAACGCGACATCCTGCCGGCGCGCGTCGACGGCTACCAGCCGCGACTGCTCGACGAGCTTGGCGCGAACGGGGAGATCGCGTGGGCCGGCCGCGGAAGGCTGGGGCGCGACGACGGAC
>JAKALX010000403.1 GCA_021823905.1 Chloroflexota bacterium
GCCGAATACATCGTATTCGAGCTGCAGCACGTCGTGGTCGGGGGTGAAATCGGCGATGCGGTCGGCATTGCCCCAGGCCGGCGTCACATTGAACACGAACGCGTCGCGGCCATCGCCGCCGGTCAGTGTGTCGCGGCCGGGGCCACCCCAGATCGTGTCGCTGCCCTGGGAGCCATCGATGCTGTCCCGTCCGCCATTGCCGGCCAGTCGGTTGCCGCTGCCGTCGCCGATGATGGCGTCGCCTCCGGCGCCACAGCCGAAGCACTTGAAGCGTCGCCGCTCCGGCGACACCATGAACGACGGCGTCCGCTCCCCGTGGAAGGGGCAGAGGCCCTTGTGGGCGCGGCCAGCCCGCTTGAGCACGACCGATCTCGAGACGAGCGCGACGATGTCCGTTCTCTCGAGGATCTCCTGCACCGTCTCTTCCGGAATCAACATGGCGGCGTTCGGCGGAGCCTCAGGCGCCGACGTCCGCGAGCCGTGCCTTGACGAGGTCGCTCAGCGTCTTCCCGTCGGCCCGCCCTTGCACCCTCGCCTTGACGAGCTTCATGACGGCGCCCATGTCCCGAGGCCCCTTCGCCCCTGCCTCCGCGATGGCCTCGCCGACCAGTCGCGCGAGCTCCTCCGAGGAGAGCTGGGCCGGCAAGAAGCCTTGGAGGATCGCGATCTCCGCCTCTTCCTTCGCCGCCGCCTCGCCGCGCCCACCCGTCCGGAACTGCTCGGCGGAGTCGCGACGCTGCTTGATGAGCGAGGAGACGACCTGAGCGACGCCGGCGTCGTCCAACTCGGCGCCGACATCGATCTCCTTGTACCTGACGGCCGACTTGAGAAGCCGGATGGTCTCGAGGCGAAGGGGATCGCCACCCGAGCCCATCGCCTTCATGGCGGCCTTCAGCTCTTCCTCGACGCGCTGCCTGAGGCCCATGGACAACCCTTCGGCGCTTCGGAAAGGAGGAGGGACGCGCGAGCGCGTCCCCCCCGCGGGTTTACATGACCACCTTCCGCATCTTCTTGAGAGCCCGCTTCTTGGCCGCCAGCGCCTTCTTCTTGCGCTTGACCGAGGGCTTCTCGTAGTGCTCGCGCTTGCGGACCTCGGAGAGGATGCCCGCCTTCTCGCACGACTTCTTGAAGCGCTTCATCGCGTTCTCGAAAGACTCGCCGTCCTTGACGCGCACGCCTGACATTCGCCCACCTCCTTCCGGAACGGTTCGGGCGGCCGCGGCCGCCCGTCTGAAAAAATGGAAGCGGCCAAGTCTACTGGCGTTTCCGCGGCTGTCAACCCCCGGCCGGCCTCGTGCCAGGGCGCCGGACAAAGTCGGACTGGAGCGCGAGGCAGCCGGCGGCTCGCCGGCCCGAGAGACATCAGGGGGACAGCTGCGGGCCGCGCGGAGCAAGCGGACCAACTCGATACGTCACGTGCGGGCGCACAACTCCATGGCGCTCGGTCGAGAGCGGCTTGATCTTGCCGGCGGGTTTCCGTGAGTGCGCGACTACGCCAGGCCCAGCAGCCGCAGAGGGCGCTCGACTTGCCAGCCGAGATACCGGGTCGCGGCGGCGATGTTCTCGACCTCCGCCAGGCGCAGGAGGCTGATCGCCACGTTGCGCAGCGTCGCCATCGCGTGAGGACGCCGCCCGCGGCGCACCCGGGAGCGATCCTCGTCGTAGGCCATGTCTCGCACGTGGTGGAGGCGATTCTCGATCTGCCAGTGGTCGCGGTTGTAGGCGAGTAGCTGCGCTGGCGAGGCCCGATCGGACGACCGGCTCGTCAGGCCGTAGACGGTCTCGACGATGGACGTGCGGCCCTTGACCACGTTCCCGTTGAGGTCGGTGGTCGTGCGCCGGATGCGAAAGACCTGTCCGACGTGTGGGAAGTCGAGATAATCGTTCAGCTCGGTGCTCGTCCAGATCTCCCGCGTCTCCAGCCGCCCGTGGCCCTTATCGTCGGTCCGGTGCTGAGGGGGGAAAAGCCTCCGTCGCCGGAGGCTCCTTGCGGGCCTGCTGCCCTCGTTTCGCCTCCTGTTCCTGCGCGGAGAAGAGGCCCGCGATGTCCTTCTTCAGCGTTGGCTGGTTGTCCTTGGCCGTGAAGACGTAATCAGCGTGCTTGTCCTCGACGAGGTGACGGGCGATCTCCCGCTGGGTCAGAAGCGCGTCCCCCGTGACCACCACCCCCTCGAGGTTCAGGTTGGCCAGGAGCGGCTCGACCTTCGTGATCTCGTTGGTCTTCGATTCGACGGCGATCTGCGCCATCACCGCGCTCGAGCCGTGCAGGATGGCGCTCAAGAGATGGATCGCAGGCTTCTTGCCGTCGCCGCTGCCGCGTACCGTCTTTCCGTCCATGGCCAAGCCAGATCCGGGCTCGAGCCGCTGCTGCGCGGCGATCCAGTTCCCCGTGCGGCGGTCGAGATCCTCCACGTCGAGGCTGTCGAAGAGGCGCCGATAGGTCCGCTCGCTCGGCGCCTTGCCACGCTTGGAGCCCAGCCGCTGGAGCGTCTCCACGGATTGCTCGGCCGCCCATTCCCCCATGGCGGTGAAGCTGCGCGCCCCGGCCAGGACCGCGCAGATGGCCGTGGCCAGGAGACTCTGTACCTTGTGGCGAACACCGCGACGCTTGCGCGAATCGGGGACGCTGGCGAGGATCTCGAACAACCCCCCCTGCCCATCGAGGGGAAGCTTCTGCAAGTCGATGACCATGAAACCCTCCTTCCGCCTGCACGCGCCCGCGGTCGTGCACAGCAGCTCCTTGAAGTCGCGCCGGAGCGGATAGATCCACACCGACTTCGGCTGGCCATTGAATCGATACGCACCGCCGCTCTTGGACCACCCCTTGGTCTCGCCCACGCACACCCAATTGCTGGCGCGGTAGCAGGTGCCCCGAAAACGCGAGGGGTCGACGAAGGTCTCCGCCAGCACGACACCATGGCCGTAGACTGCCTCCCAGTCCCGGCTCAAGCGTCGCAGGTTGGCCCCCAGCACGCGTGACGCCAGGTGCGGGCGCCCATTCCACGGCAGGATTAGGAAACGCGCGTTGTTGACCACCAGAGCGAGCTTCCTCTTCTTCGTCGCTTCGTCCCAGCCCACATAGCGGTCGCGGGGCCCGTTGCGCAGCGACGCTGCACCCCAACTCAGCAAGGCGACCAACTCACCGTCGAGATGAGCCACGTAGCGGATCTGCTCGCCGACCAGCGCAGCATCACCCAGGTAGTGGAATCGCTCCAGGTGCGCACGCCAGCCCAAGAGTTCGTCGGCGTGGATGGGCCGCACCACCAGCGTCGAGCCCGAGCCCTGCCGTGCCGACAGCGCCGCCGCTGTCGGCACGCCCGCCGGGTACAAGACGGCCGCCGCCGTCTCGATCTCCTCGCGGCGCGGGCGGCCCTGCGCTCGCCGCGGGACGGGCAGGCGCACGACGCCCGCCTGCTCGATTCGGATCAGCAGCTCGCGCGCGCTGCGAACCGCCCACGTCCCGTTCGGACGGCGCCAACCAAACGCCCGACAGACATCGCGCGCCAGATCCTGCCGCGTACGGCCCGGCCCACTCTCCACGATCGCTCGAATCCGGCTGAGCTGCCTCCTATCCAGCACCCCTCCCCGGAACGCAACCCGCAACCGCTCGTCGCTTTGGCGCACACGCTCCACGCCCCACGCTTTGCCACAAAACGCCGAACGGCGCCAGCCCCTGCGCTATCCCCGCGGATCCACGCGACGTCTACGACTTTGCCGGGGCCCTGGGGGCCCCCTCCCCGGCGGGGGGGCCTACG
>JAKALX010000404.1 GCA_021823905.1 Chloroflexota bacterium
GTCGGCCGGACGCCGGGTCGGCTCGGTC
The DNA here is from genome assembly GCA_021823905.1 of Chloroflexota bacterium. Classification (GTDB taxonomy): domain Bacteria; phylum Chloroflexota; class Dehalococcoidia; order Tepidiformales; family Tepidiformaceae; genus JAKALX01. Next base: position 29 of record JAKALX010000404.1, read on the forward strand.
CTCGTGGCACAGCGTCGCCTCGCGCCGGCCCCGCGGGTAGGGCGGTTCGACGCGATCTGGGGTGCCGGTCGGATCGGGGCGCCGAGCGGCCGGGCGGGGGTGGGCCGCGAGCCGGCGGTAGTGCGTCAGTTTGAATCGTCGCCTGGTTGACGCCTACCTAAGCATGGCGGAGAATCGAGCCATGCAGAAGCGCAAGATGCCCGCCGATCCGAACCGCCGCGCCAAGGCGACGGCGGACGCGATCGATGCGATCCTGGGGGATGCGGAGCGGGAGACGCCGGCTAAGGACCCTGAGCGGGTCGCGCGGGGTAGGCTCGGCGGTTCCAAGGGCGGGACGATCCGGGCATCGAAGCTTACGCCTGAGCGGCGGTCGGAGATTGCCAGGAAGGCTGCCGAGGTCCGCTGGGGTCCGAAGCGGCCCTGATCCCCTGTAAGTGCACCACATTCGGGGTGTGATGCACCACACGTAGGCAGTGGGAATCATCCCCCTTTACAGTAGCGGGGCGAGTGCTACACTTCCCCGCAATCGCGGCATGTCTGCGACAAAGAAGAACCCGGAGCGGTTGGTAGTTTGTCTCTCCCTCTCCGCTCCGGGTGCCAACCTAGCTCGGGCATTTGCATGCCGTCATGGCCGGGTCTCGGCGTCAGGGTACGGCCGGTGCTCCCAGGAGTCAAGCACGAAAGGCGGGAGATGGACGCTCAGACAGTTCGTGGACAACTTGAGGAGGTCACGGAGCGGCTTGCCACGCTGGAGGCCGAGCGAGACGTCCTGCTAGCGCTCCGCAAGGGCCTGGAGGGATGGCTAGCCCTCGTGCCACAGGCCGGCGCCCGCTCCAATGGCCAGGTGGCATTGGACCTCACAGAGCCCCGGCGACCCTCTGGCAAGCCGGTGGGTTCGGTGAGCCTTCGGGGGGTCATCATCCCGATCGTCCAAGCCGCGGGAGGCGAGCCCCTGACGGCTCGCGAGATCCTCGTGCGGGCGAGAGCCAAGGGCGCAGACAGTTCCGCGAAGGATCCCGAAGGCGTGGTCGACCTCATCCTTTACACGCTGAAGAAGCGGAACGGAGTCCCTGTCGAGCGCATCGGACCGCGGAAGTGGCGGTGGGCAGGAGGGGAGTAATGAGAAGGCGCCGAGGCTCATTAGGTCTTGGCGGGCCAGCCCCGGCGCCAGAAAGGAGATCGACGGTGGAGACACCGTCCAAGCCTCTGCCGTGGGAACCAACCCCATGGCACGCCCGGCTCTTGTTGGCGAGCCGAGCCTAAGGAGGCGGCCCCCGCGAGGGGGTCGTCTCCTCTTTCCTAAGCATGAATCTTCAGATTCGACCTGTCAACCCCTTGACATTCCTCATACCTAAGCATATAGTTCACTTATGAACCGACTGAGCAGAGCCGAACGAGCGCAGATCATCCGGGCGCTGGTCGAGGGTAACTCCCTTCGGTCCACCGTCCGGATCACCGGCTTTGCGCTGAACACGATCACCAAGCTGCTCCGCGAGCTTGGCGCGGCCTGCGACGCCTACCAGAACGTGACCCTGCGGGACCTCCCGGCCACGCGGATCGAATGCGACGAGATCTGGGCCTTCTGCTACGCGAAGGCGCGCAACGTCCCCGAAGAGCATCAGGACGAGTACGGCTACGGCGACGTGTGGACCTGGGTTGCCCTGGACCCGGACACGAAGCTCGTCGCCTCCTGGCTCGTCGGTCGGCGCGACGGGGCCGACGCGATGGCGTTCCTCGCGGACCTCGCCCCGCGGCTCCGGAACCGCGTGCAGATCACGACGGACGGCCATCGGCCCTACATCGATGCGGTGGAGCAGGCGTTCGGCAAGGACGTGGACTACGCGATGCTGGTCAAGCAGTACGGCCAGGACCCGAGCGAAGAGCGGCGGTTCAGCCCGCCGGTCGTGCTCTCGGAAGAGGTCCGGGTCGTGACGGGCGCCCCGGACCCGGACCGGATCTCCACAAGCTACGTGGAGCGCCAGAACCTCACGATGCGGATGGGGATGCGGCGGTTCACGCGGCTGACCAACGCCTTCTCAAAGAAGGTCGAGAACCACGCCGCCGCGATCAGCCTGCACTTCATGTACATGAACTTCGCGCGGCCCCACAAGAGCCTCGCCAACCCGTACCCGCGGACCCCGGCGATGGCCGCGGGGCTCGCCGATCACATCTGGACGTGCGAGGAAATCGCCGCGCTGCTCGACTGACGGGCTGCTACCCTCCCGGGCATGACCCCCGTTGGCTTTCTCGAAACGAGCGTCATCTACTGCGACGATAACCTCCACCGGCTCGCGCAGTTCCCGGCTGAGTCGATCGACCTGATCTACCTCGATCCGCCCTTCTTCTCCAACCGGCATTACGAGGTCATCTGGGGAGACGAAGCGGAGATCCGGTCATTCGAGGATCGGTGGCAGGGCGGCATCCAGGTCTACGTCGACTGGATGCGGGAGCGGATGATCGAGCTTCACCGAGTGCTGAAGCCGAACGGCTCGCTCTACCTCCATTGTGATTGGCACGCCGGCCACTACCTGAAGGTGATGATGGATGACATCTTCGGGTACCGGCAGTTCCAGAACGAGTTCGTCTGGTACTACAGCGGCGGCGGCGCCTCCAAGAGGCGGTGGGCACGGAAGCACGACACGATCTTCTTCTATACGAAGGGCAAGGAGTGGACCTTCAACGTCGATGATGTCCGCACCGAACACAAATGGGATCGCGGGCAGCGTCGTGCGGATGGCTCGGAACGAGACTACGAAAAGGGCAAGCTGCCGGATGACGTGTGGGAGCACCACGCTGTCATGCCCTGGTCCAAGGAACGGATCGGCTATCCCACACAGAAGCCGGAGGAATTGCTCCGGCGTCTGATCGCGGCGTCCTCCAATCCCAAGGACATCGTGCTCGATCCCTTCGCGGGCTGTGGCACCGCTCTCGTCGCAGCGCACCAGCTCGACCGGCAATGGATCGGGATCGATATCAGTCCGACCGGCGTCAACGTCATGAAGCGCCAGCTCCAACGACGGGCTGGCGCCGACGGCATCAAGTTGATCGGGATGCCGGTCACGGAGCGGCAACTCCGCGATCTCAAGCCATTCGAGTTCCAGAACTGGATCATCCAGTCGATGCACGGGTCACACGCTCCGCGCAAGTCGGGCGACATGGGCATTGACGGCTACTCATTCATGCTCCATGAGCCGATCCAGGTAAAGCAGTCCGATGCAATCGGCCGGAACGTCGTCGACAACTTCGAAACGGCGGTCAAGCGGAGCGGCAAGGAGAAGGGCTACATCGTCGCGTTCAGCTTCGGCAAGGGCGCCTATGAGGAGGCCGCTCGGGTCAAAGCCAAAGACGGGCTCCAGGTCGTCTTGTTGACCGTGGCGGACCTGATGGCTGGCCGCACGGACCTGGTGACGCCGGATGCCGGGCTCTTTAGCGCTGACGAACCCATGCCCGAGGCTCGGCCGCCTGAGGCGCTACCGACCGTCGAGGAACTAGCCCTGAGTGAGTGGGGACAGGAAGTCGCCCGGGATCTTCGGCGCGCCGCCGAGGAACCAGCCGACTACAGCGATTCAAACTGATGCACTACCGAGCCGGCGGGTCCCTTGACAGGGATGTCACCCGCCGTAGAATTCAACGACCGGTGAACGCCGCCGCCGGGGCGGACCACCGCCGGAGCGCGAAGGCACGGGGCGATGACCACGCAGACAGCGCCG
>JAKALX010000022.1 GCA_021823905.1 Chloroflexota bacterium
GCCAGGCGTTGAGATTGCTGCTTGAGCAACGCCCCGAAGTTACGGTTGTCGGTGAAGCGGCCGATGGACACCAAGCAGTGGCACTCGTCGAGCGCCTTCATCCCGACGTGGTGCTCATGGACATTAATATGCCGCTGCTCAACGGCATCGAGGCCACCCGGCAGATCGTCAAACGTCACCGTGGAACTCGGGTTATTGTCGTGAGCGCGTACAGCGAACGGCAGCAGCTCGTTGATGCCGTTCGCGCCGGCGCGGCCGGTTACCTCGTCAAGCGATCGGACGTCGAAGAGGTGCTTCTCGCAATTCGCATGGTGCGCCAGGGCAATCCGTACTTCTCAGCCGAGCTTGCCGGGTCCATGGATATCACCGAGGTGATGTTCGAGGCGCACTCTGGAGCGGGTCGCAGTGCGGCTGATGTGCTCACGCCTCGAGAGAAAGAGGTTGTGCAGCTGCTCGCGGAGGGGTTCACGGCCAAAACGAGCGCCGAGAAGCTGGTCGTCAGTGAAAAGACCGTCGAAGGCCACTGCGCCCGCGCGATGAAGAAGCTGGGAGTAAGAACCCGTGCCGACCTCGTGCGAGAGGCAATCCGCCACGGCATCGTCGGCTTCAGGGAGACTGACGCACCCGAACCGCTCCAGTCTCCGGGCGGGGCGGGCAGAGCGTAGCCTCGATTCCCCGGCCAACGCATCTCCCGCCGTCGGCGGATGTGCGTGAGCGCTCTCCTCGCGACCAGAATGCCGGCCAGCCAGCACGACAGCTTCTCTCCGCCTACGCGCGCGGGTCAGCGAAGGCTTGGCGTCGGGCGCTCTATCAGGGTTCTGGCCCTGGATCCGTAGGGGAAACGGAGGGGTAAGAACAGGGTGATTCCCCTGGCTGAATCGGGGAGGACGCCGAAGTGCATTGGGGCCGAAGGCCGCATCGGCGCCGCGGATTGCGGACCGCATAGTGGGGTTACGCCGCCAGTGGCCTGGCGGCCAATCCAAGACCGGAGTCCCATCATGCACATCCAAACGGCCAAGGCCGATCTGGGCGCCCGTGACCACATGATCTGCGAGCATCTTCCACTCATCCGCTTCGTCGTGAGAAAAATGATGGTAGATGGGCCCGGAGCGGAAGTCAGCTTCGAAGACCTCGTGGGGTACGGCACCATTGGGCTGATCCAGGCGGTCGACCGCTTCGATGGCTCTCTCGGCATCCCGTTCTCCGGGTTCGCCATTCCCAGGATCCGTGGCGCTGTCCTCGACGCGCTCCGTGGCCTCGATCCTCTCAGCCGTGGCCAGCGGTTGATGGCAAAGCAGATCGCCGCCAAGCAGAACGAACTGGCGATGACGTTCGGCTGCGAGCCGACGGGCCAGGAGCTGCGCGCTGCTACCGGCCTGACCGGCGAACAGTTCAACACGGCCAGGTCAATGGCCGGCTTCTTCTGCGTCCCCATCGACAACGCCGGCGATGACGGCCTCTCGTACGGCTACTCCGAGCCGGCGGACCCCGACGCCGAGTCTCCGACCGCCGGAATGGAACGCCAGGAGCTTCTCGCCACGCTGGAGCGAGCCATAAAGTCGCTTCCCGAGCGAGAGCGGATCATCGTCGGCCTCTACTACGGAGAGCGCCTCAAGTATCGGGAGATCGCGACTGTGATGGCCGTCTCGGAGACTCGCGTGTCACAGCTCATGCAGCAGGCACTCGGACGGCTGCGGCGCAATCCCCGGCTGGCTGAGGAAGCGCTTCCCTGTTCCGCCTAACGAGCGAGCGTTCCAATACGCTCACCCATGGACGATGGCGTGCCCCCGCCGAAGGTCGCTGCGAAGGTGGGGGTGGGACGCCCCTACGCCGCGGTTCCAGATTCACCCGTTCGCGCCTTGCGCGCCCTGAAAGCCAGCTAGGTCCAGCCCAACGTCATCGCCGGAGAGGGCTGCGTAGCCGGGCTTGAGGTCGAGGCCGTCGACGCGCACCGCAAGCGATTTCGTCACGTCCGCGATCGTGACCTCAACGTGCTGTGGCAACCGGCGCAGATACTGCTCTCGATCCTCGATGGAGCAGTTGGCCAGGATCACGCCGAAGCGGCCATCACCGAGATACCCGACGAGATCGTCCGCTCTCGTCATCCGCTTGATTCCTTTCGCGACGTTCTCCACGGCCTTCCGCCCCCCGAGATCCCCCATTTCGGACCGCAGAGCCGTCAATCGGGGAATGGACACGAGGACAAGCGCCGGTTCCGCGCCATCGGGAGCGGAACGATGCGCGACGGACTCCAGCGCCACGAGGAACGCGTCCCGTCCGGCCACACCGCGAATCTCGCTGAGATACCGCGAGCTGTAGAGCAGCATCATGGCCTGGCGCCAGTTCCATGTTCGCGACCAGTTCAGTGCACTGGTTTGCAAATGCGATACCGCACAGAGCGTGAGCAGCACGGCAAATAGCACGGAATTGAGCGGAGTAGGGTTGCGGTTCAGCGCCAGGCCCATGGCGCCAATAGCCACCACCCAGAGCGCGAGGGTTGTGATGCCCAGCGCCCTTCGGCCGCGGTCGGAAGCTCGCAACCGTGGCCACGGACCAGCCTCAACGGTTCCCACCAGTCGGTTAATGGAGCCCACCTTGCCTCCGCACATCATCTGCTTATCCCGAACGTCGGAGGCCGCGGGAGTACGGGTGGTGGTGCTTCGAGTGAAAGAACGGTCAAGAACGGCATTTGGGCAACCCTCGTGAGCGGCGAAGTCTGGCGCGTCGAGACACGGCACGCCGAGTTCGCGCGTCGGCGCGGCCCTTCAACGCTGAAAGGTGCGGGTTGCCAGGAGGCCACAAGCACCTCTTCTGCGTGTAAAGTACAAACTTGGTAGCGGTCAAAGATGATCGCACCAGAAGCAGCCGGGTGGCGGATCTTGTGATGAAACGGAAGCGGTATCGAGTAGGAAATCTGGGAAGAATACGTTCTGGTGTTCGCAGCCTCCGCGCTGTTGTCCTCGGTCGAGAGGACGCCGCCGCCGATCCCGTGAGTCGTGTCGTCTGGCGCTTGAGCGCGCTCGTCGTCATCGGCGTCGGTGCTGTCGTCCTCGCCGGCTGGGTCGCCGGCGTGGGCCTCGTGGACGCCTGGCTTCCAGGCACCACCTCGATGAAGGCGAACACCGCTGCGTGCTTCATTCTCATGGGCGCTGGGCTGTTGTTGCTCGGCCCCGTGGAGATCACAAGGAGGCGGCTGGCCGCGGGCCTGGCGTGCGTGACCGTCGTCGCGGTCGTCGCGCTTGCCTCGCTCGGTGAGTGGCTTTTCTCCTGGGATCTTCACATCGACCAGCTTCTGGCAAGCGAGCCAGCAGGCGCTGTCGGCACGTCGGAGCCAGGACGGATGGCAGCCACCACCGCCCTCTCCTTCTGTCTGGCTGCGTTCGCCCTGGCCCTCCTCCGCCTCCGCGATCCTCGCTTTGGGCAGGCCCTCGTCATCGCCGGAAGCAGCGTGATCGTGGCGGTCATCTCGGCCGAAGTCTTCGACATTGGGACGCTCCGGGGAACGACGGAGTATACCCATATGGCGATCCCCGCGGCGGTCGCGTTCATCGCGCTCTGGATCGGGTTCTTCGCGCTACGAGCTGATGGTCTGTCGACAGCCGTGTCGAGCCGTACGTCTGCCGGCGCCGCTGCCCGAGTTCTTCTGCCCGCTGCCATTGTCGTCCCGATCCTGCTCGGCTGGCTGTCTTTGCGGGGTGAGGACCTCGACCTGTATGGGTCGGCTTCGGGTCTGGCTCTCCTAACGACGGCCAACGCCGTGGTCTTCGCTGGCGTCGTCTGGGCGACGACCCGCTGGGTTTACCGCAGCGAAGTGGCTGTCAGCGCGGCCGAGCAGGCTCTGACAGAACTCGTCGCTGCATCGCCCGATGCGATCCTGGCACTCTCCCACGACGGAACCCTCCTGGGTTGGAATGCCGCGGCAGAGCGGCTGTTCGGATATACCGCCGAGGAGGCGGCGAAGCAGGATCCGCTCTTCCTGGTACCGGAAGAGCTCAGAGAACAGACCCGGAGGGAGCTTGACGCCCTCGCCGGTGGCGGCCCACCCCGGACCTCGGAGACCGTTCGGCTCACGAAGGACGGCCGCCGGATCCCCGTCGCCATATCGGGGTTTCAGCTGCGCGGCTCGGGCGGCAATGCGACCGTCTTTCGCGACATCGCCGAGCGCAAGCGAAGCGAGGAAGCGCTCCGGGCAAGCGAAGCGCGATACCGCTCGCTGTTCCAGAGCATGCAGGAAGGCTTCGCGTATTGCGATGTCCTGTTCGACGCCGATTTGCAGCCAGTGGATTTCCGGTTCTCCGCGGTCAACCACGCTTTCTTGCGACTGACTGGTTTCCAGGAGGTCGAGGGCAGGCGCCTAACGGAGGTCTTCCCGGCCATTCGGGAGCAAAGCCCCGGCGTCTTCGAAGCCTTCGGGCGAGTCGCCTCGACCGGGCGGTCAGAACGGTTCGAGACCTATTCCACACACTCGGACCAGTGGCTTTCAGTCTCGGCCTACAGCATCGAGTCGGGCGGCATCGTCGCGCTGTTCGACGACATCACGGAGCGCAAGGCAAGCGAGCAGGCCTTCCGCGACCAGGCGCAGCGCGCCCTACGCGAAGCTCGTGAGCAACTCCAGGCGCTCATGGATTATTCTCCGGCGGCCATCTTCGTGAAGGACCTGAACGGCCGCAACGTGGTGGTGAACCGGCGTTACGCCGAGCTCATGGGAGGGCCGGCGACTGAGTACATAGGACGCACCTCCTACGAGCTGTTCCCCCGGGAAGAAGCGGACGCAAACCGCCAGCGCGAGCTCGACATCATCGAGTCAGCCACGGCGGCAGAATGGGAGGAAACCGTCCCGCTTCCCGGCGGGCCGCGGCGGTTCATTGCCAATGGATTCCCGTTGCTGGGCTCCGACGGCAAGGTCGAATACGTCGGTTACATCTACCTCGACATCACCGAGCGGAAGCGGCTCGAAGAGGAATACAGGGTCGCAGAGGAGGCCCTGAGGGCATCGCAGGAGCGATTTGTAGCGCTCTTTCGGGCAAGCTCGGTGGCGTTCGCCATCGTCGATGACGCGACCGACGAATTCACCGAACTGAATGCAGCGTTTGAGTTCATCACGGGCTTTGGGCGCGAAGACGCCATCGGCCGAACCGTTGAGGCATTGGAGATGTGGGCCAACCCCGCGGAACGCGCAGAGATGTCTTCGATCCTGCAGCGGGAGGGCCGTGTTGCCGACTTCGAAGCCACGTTTCGAAGGAATTCTGGCGAACTTTACGACGGCCTCATCTCGGTCGAACTATTGGACACTCACGAGGGCCGCCTCCGCATCGTTGTAGTGAGCGACATCACCGCGCTGAAGCGGCTCGAAAAGGAACAAGCGAACGCGGAACAGGCTCTCAGAGCATCTCAAGAGCAGTTCGCGGCACTCTTTCGCGCGAGCCCGGGACCGGTCGTCATCCTCGATGACACGACCGAGGAAGTGGTCGAGGTCAATGAGGCGTTCGAATCCGCCACGGGCTTCCGGCGTGAGGAAGTTGTCGGTCAGACCTTCGGCGCATTGGAACTCTGGGCCAACCCTGCCGAGCGTGACGAGGTGCTCTCCGTCTTGCAGCGGGAGGGCCGGGTCGCCCAGTTTGAAGCCAGGATGCGAATGAAATCTGGCGAGCTGTACGACGGCCTCGCCTCGGTCGAGGTCGTCAACACTCCCAGGAGACGGCTTCGCATCATTGCAACGATCGACATCAGCGCCCGCAAACGCGCTGAGGCAGCGCTTATCGGCGCGATGGCCACCGCGGACCGCGCGAACCGGGCCAAGAGCGAGTTCCTCTCCCGCATGAGTCACGAACTCCGGACACCGCTCAACGTCATCCTTGGCTTCGCCCAGGTGCTGCAATTGGACCCGCTTGATCCAAACCAGGACGAGGCAGTCGGTCACATCCTCGGCGCCGGCCGTCACCTGCTCGACCTCATCAACGACGTGCTCGACCTCTCGCGGATGGAGTCGGGCAGAACAACGTTCTCCATTGAGCCAGTGTCGGTGGCCGAGGCTATCGAGGACTCTCTCGGCCTGATCCAGCCGCTGGCAGCGGACCGGCACATCGCAACCCGGTTCATCCCGGATGAAGCGGCGAGGGGCCTGCTGGCGATGAGCGACCGCCAGCGTTTGAAGCAGGTCCTCCTCAACCTGCTCTCCAACGCCGTCAAGTACAACCGCGACGGCGGTTCGGTGACGGTCACATGCGCGCTCACGGGAACTGGAGAGGTGAGAATCCAGGTGGCCGACACCGGTCCCGGAATCGACCCGGAGAAGCTGGACCTGCTCTTTCAGCCGTTCGAACGTCTCGGAGCCGAGGCCACCACGGTAGAGGGAACAGGGCTTGGCCTTGCCCTCAGCAAGCGTTTTGTCGAGGCCATGGGCGGCACGATCGGAGCCTCGGCAACAGTTGGGGAAGGGGCCGTGTTCTGGCTCGATCTTCCACCTGCCGGCTCACAGCAGCCAGCCGAATCCACCGAGATCGCCACGGCTCCTCAGATCCCCCCCGCGCCATCGCTCCGACCGGCGACGGTCCTCTATATCGAGGATAGCCTTGCCAACCTCAAGCTCGTGGAGCGCCTGCTTGCGCGCTTCCGGACGGTGGATCTGATGCCTGCCGCGCAGGGCCGGATCGGAATCGACCTCGCCCGGATGCACCGGCCCGACCTGGTATTGCTGGACTTGCACCTCCCGGATATTTCCGGCGAAGTGGTCCTGCGCGCGCTGAAGGCCGATCCGGCAACCCAGCGCACGCCGGTCATCATTGTCAGCGCCGACGCGACCCCTGGCCAGGTTGCACGGCTCAAGCAGGCCGGCGCGTTTGCCTACGTGACCAAGCCGCTCGACGTCCGCGAGTTCGTCGCCGTCATCGAGCGCGCCCTCGGCGATCGGCCCGCGGACGGAGAGGGTTGATTTCCGGCTCGTGGAGTGGGTCCCCGCTGGGGCTGCGGCGCGGCTGCACTCGACCCGCCGTTCACGCGGCCTGTTCCTCTGTTTGCGGCGTCGCGAAGCCCGGCACGGGCCGTCCCAGGAGATAGCCTTGCACGAGATGAATGAGCGAAGCGTGCGCCCACCCGGCCATCTGCTCCACGAACGTCATCTGGTCCTCCGTCTCAACTCCCTCGACTAGTACCTGGGCGCCAACTTCGGCGCCGAACGCGAGGATGGCTCGGAGAGCACCGCGAGCGGCGCCGCCGGCTTGAGCGCCAACCACGATCTCGCGATCGACTTTCAGGTAGTCGCAGGGGACCTCCTGGAGCATCGCCAGGCCGATGTTTCCGGCGCCCACGTCGTCGAGAGCGATGGCAAAACCAGCTTCGCGGAGTTCCGCTGCGGCCTTGGCGACAACCGGCGGGGCGACCGTGGAACGCTCCGTGATTTCGATCACGACGCGCCGCGCATCGAGGCCAATGCTGGCCAGTTCCTCGAGCAGCGTGGCTGCCGAGAAGCGGCTGTTGGTGAGGGATGCCGGGGCGACGTTCAGGAACAGGAGCGATCCCGGCGGGAGCGAAGCCGAGGCCGCGATAGCACTGCGGCGGCAAATCGCGTCCAGTTCCGCAGCCTGACCGAGTAGCGCTGCGACGTCGAACGCCTCCTGGGGGCCATCGAGGTCGTAGCTGGGATCGAGCCGCGTGAGCGCTTCGTAGCCAAGCACCGTTCGCGGCGAAAGGTGCCAGATCGGCTGGAAGACCGTCCGCACGTCGCCGGCCTTCAGCAGCCGGTGCACCGCCTGGATCTTCGAAGCTCGAAAGACCGGCGCCGACTCGAGGCTGGCAGCGTAGGGTACTACCACGTTTCGTCCGCGGAGCTTCGCCGCGTACAGGGCAGAATCGGCCTGCTGGCGCAACAGGTCGTGGTCGGTCTCGCCAGCCGGGTGGGAGGCAAGGCCAATGCTTACGCTCACGGGCCCAAGTTCCCGGGCGACCCAGTCTCGAAACCTGTCCATCAGATCGACTGCCTCCCCGATCGCCAATCCCGGGAGGGTCACGGCGAATTCGTCGCCGCCTATCCGAAAGGCTCGCGCGGAAGGAGGGAGGAAGTCACGCAGCGCGTCGGCCACCGCGCGGAGCGTCATGTCACCGCGGTCGTGTCCCCAGGTGTCGTTGACTACCTTGAACCCGTCGAGATCGATCATCGCGAGGGTGGGAGTCTCAGCATCCCCGGCGGCTGTTCCGGCGCAGGCCTCTTCGAACGCCCGCCTGTTTCCAAGCCCGGTCAGCGAATCGGAGTGGGCGACGATTCGGAGCCGCCTCACCTCCAGCTCGGCTTCGGCCTCGCGGCGAGTAAGCACGCGCCCGACAAAGACAAGAGCCAGGACCACGAGGAGTCCGGCGGGGAGGACGACGAAGAGGACCTTCATCCGTGTTTCGTCCCACACCATGTAGCTGTGGAGGGCCGTCTCGGCCCGCGTCGCGGCGATCTGATGGCGTCCAGCCAGCACGTCGACGATCTCCGTGCTCCAGCCCGGATACGGACCCGATGCACTGGATTCTTGCCCCTGGCCAACCCTGTCGAAGTAACGTTGGATGCTCTCCATTCTGACCGGGTCTTCGAGCGAGTCGATGAGCTGGATATCGTGGGGCCCGCCAAGCCGCCGGATCTCATCTGACGATGCGAGCGCGGCGTTCCACCTTTGGTCCAGCTCCGCGCGATTGTCCTGGGTCGGAGAAGCGAAGTAGACGTCCGCGGCCTCGGCGGCGCGAGCGAAGTCAAAGCCTGTCTGGGCGTAGGCATTTCCAAGGTCGCTCGCGGCATGGAGATCATTCTGATGCTTGGAGTTGACTATATGAGTAACGATCTGGAACGCCACACCGCCGCCAAGAATCCCGGCAATCCCAAGAACAGCAATCCAGCTCAATAGCCTGGGTGACAGACGCATCGAACATCCTCCAAGAGAACGTTCGGATCGGATCAGCAGCTTTGTAGGTCTCGGAACCCAGGCGAAGGCCGAGCTGGCTTTCGATGGCGGGGCACTTCGTCCTGACGGTTCCGGCCTCGCCAACTGAGGTGTTTCCTCCGGCCTGTTCAGTGCTCCTACCTCGTGCGCGCAGACAGGTTCGACTCCGACCCCCTGAGTGAAGGCTGTGTGAACCTCAACCGGTTCGACACCTATCTGAAAAGGAGCCGTCCCATGAACCCGGCGATTCCTCCATTGCTGTCTGTCGGGCGCGCGCGCCCTGATTGGCGATTCGGCGCCTACCGGCCTGGCCCCGGGCAGCCCCCGGAAAGTGCGGACCAAGTGAGACCTGCCATCGCCCCCTCCACCGACGCCCAGCGCGCCGCACACTTGCCTCCGGCGCTCCCTAGGCTCGCTGGCAGCGCGATCGATCGCGCGTTCGACGAGGAGGTCACGGTGGGCAAACTGACAATTGACCACAACACCTACGAGGCGCGGGAGTGTGGCGAACTGGTGCTGCTTACGCGTACGGAGTTTCTGATCCTGGACCACCTGGCAGCACATGTCGGGAAATTGCGAAGTCCGGCGCAACTCATGTCGGCAGTCCACGGCTACAAGTTTGCGGACTTCGAAGCCCGGCAAGCGGTCGCCGTCTTTGTCCAGCGAATCCGCCGCAAGCTTGCAGCCTGCGCATACCAATCGGTGGAGATCGTCAATTCGCGCGCTGTTGGCTATCGGCTCCAGGCCCTCGACCGGCCGGACAGAACTTGACGATGTGAATCCGTCTCAGTCAGGAGAGCCCAATGGGAATCCGCACCGCGCTGATAATCGACCCGCAAGGCGAGCTGCTGGCAACCGCGGCGCCCGAACTTGAACGGTTCGGCATAACGGTGGTCGGCATGGTGGGATACGGTCTTGGCGCGCTGGAGTCGGCGTTTTTCCACAAACCCGACCTGATTCTGATACGGGTAGCGGCCCCCCGGGCCCGCCCGCTGCAGATCATTCAACGGCTTCGCGACGCGCTTCCCGATTCGCCAATTGTCGGCATCCTCGGCGATCCGAAGTCTGGCGTCAGCTCCAGCGTGATAGCGGCTGGTGGGTTCGCCTGTGTCCCCGAGCCGGTGCGCCCCGGCGCGTTGGCGCCGGTTATCAAGGCGGCGCGCGACTACTTCGAACGGCGCCACCGAGCGGTTCGCGTGGTGGCGGGCCAGGGTGGGCAGATCATCACGGTCCTGGGTTCGAAGGGCGGAGTGGGCAAGACAACCGTTGCGGTGAATCTGGCTATCGCTCTCGGGCAGGAGTCGCACGCCGCGATTGCTCTTGTGGATGCCGACCCCCTCTTCGGAGATGTTTCGCTAGCGCTTGACCTCGGTGTTCAGCGTTCACTGGCGGACGTGGTCGCCAACCTCGGCGAGCTGGACACAACCAATATCCGCGAGTTCATGGCCGGGAAGTTCGGCGTTTGGGTCTTGCCGGCTTCGGCAAGGCCGCGCGACGGTGGAGAGGTGACCGGCGCGGACCTGACAGGTGTGCTCGATCGGCTTCGCAACGCGTTTGACTTCGTTGTGGTTGACACGGGCGGAGCGTTCACAGATCTCACTGCCGCGGCGGCTGAGGGGGCGTCCGCTCGGATCCTGGTCACGACCACAGACCTCAACAGTGTCCGCGACACGGCGCGAACCCTCCAGTGGCTTCGTCAAACCATTGGACAAGCGGCGGAGCCAACATACCTTCTCCAAAACCGGGTCGGTATGCCAGGTGGGCTGGCATGGCCCGCTGTTGACCGCGAGGTGGGCCTGGCGACCACCTGGTACATCCACGAGGACTCTTCGCCTTGTGAAGGCAATGCAGGCCGGGGCGCCAGTTGTGGAGCGGTATCCAAAGTGCCGGGCTTCCGTGACCATTCGGAGTCTGGCCGCTTCATTCGTCCATTCGCGCGGAATCACCAATGCGCCTCGCGGAATCCCCGCGACGACCCGATGCTTCGCAACACGCGGCGTGGCAGGCTGACGCCATAGCAGATCGAGAGCGGTGAGCGGCTGGGGGGCGGCGCTGTCGCGCTGCCACTTCCGATCGTCAACTCCAGATTCAAAACCAGTGGTACGCCATTCGCTCATCTTTTCGAACACCCGGTAGAGGTTCGATTCGAACTGGAGGGCCGCCTGATGGTCTGATGCCCGATTGGGCGAGTTCGACGAAGGCATAGGTTCGACCGGACTCGGACCCCCGAGAATGCCGTCGTTTGTGTCAATCGCCGCAGTGATGCCGGGAGTGATGCCGACCCCGCAGAAGGCGTAGCGGTAGTTGGCAACGGTCAGGACATAGGCGCCTCCTGGGGTGGACGGGGGGCGAGCCTGGCGCGGTAACTCGGGCCAGCGATGGCGAGGACGGTGGCAACGAGCATGAGCACGCCAACGAGGAGCGCAGCGACGAACGACACTGCGTAGCGCTGGGCTGACCGTCGTGGATTCTCCACCTGGCATACGCGGTGGAGCGCGTCACCGGGGGTGTGAAGGCGGAGGCGAGGGCAACGATGGTGATGATGACGGAGATGATTGCGCTGAGCGAGAAGTCAGCGGCCGACTGGTCCACCGGCGGATTCAGGAACTGCTGTCTGATCGAATCCTGAGCAGCGGACGGCGTGACCGTCGCGACCAGATCCAGGAGCAGGGAGACCACGCCCTCCATGTGCAGCACCCCTGTCAGCCAGATGAAGGCGATGAGGCCCGGGAAAATGGCGACGGTCAGCCGAAAGGCTATGTGGGAGGCCATCATCGGCAGCCCGTACTGACGGGTGTGCCGCAGCGTGTGCACCATCAGCCGGCCCAGCTCGATCTGTCTCGGCGGCACGCGGACGGCCCAGCCAAACGCACGCCGGGCCGTCCGCCCTGCTGCTACTCCGCGGCTAGACCGCTCCCTCAAGGCGCTCGTCGCCGCGGCTGTAATCGTCCTCGATCCTGAGCGTCGTACCGACTTCTGGCGTGGAAACCTCAATGATGTCGCAGGCGGTGACTCCAACGAGACGGTGTCTCTGGCCGGCCTCGCAGCTGTAGCCCGCGCCTGGCTGAAGCTCGGTTTCGAGGAGTGCACCATTGGGCTCGCGTTCCCAGACAACCTTTGCTCTCCCGGAAACGAGGTACCAGCTTTCCGACTTCTGGTCGTGGATCTGGAGGGAGAGCCTCGCCCCGGCGTTGATATGAATGAGCTTGCCGACGTAGGGTTTGGAGCCTGGGCTCCAGCACACTTCGTACCCCCACGGCTTCTCGGTCCGGCGAGCGTAGGGACTCAGATCGAAGTGCCTCTGGGAATGCGCGGACGCGTCCATCAAAAGGCGAGCGAGGCGACGGGAGACTGGCGGCTCAAGGCGCCGGCCGCCACCAATTCCTCGGCTTCACGGAGGTCTTTGAGCGAATCGATCGAGCGCCAGGGGCCGCTGAACCGCAACGCCGACAGCCTGCCCTGGGTTGCCAGATCGGGAAAGGTCGAATCCTCATGGTCGCCTTCGTCCGGGAAGAGCTCCAGCGCCTCCTCGCTCAATGCGTAGATGCCGCCGTTGATCCAGTGATTGAGCACCGGCTTCTCGCGGAACGCGGTCACGCGGGTCCGCTCCAGGTCGAGGATCCCGTACGGCGAGCGCAGCGGAACCGCGAGGATAGCAGCGGACGTGCCATTTTCGACGCGCAGGTTTTCAAGGGCGGCGAGGTCGAGGTCGCAGAGAATATCGCCGTTGAGAGCGAGAACGCTGCCGCCTGTCCCGAGTTCGCGGTAGCCGAGCTTGATCGCGCCGCCGCGACCGAGAGGTCGCTCTTCGCGAACGAGGTCCACGCGGAGGTGATTCGCACGGCCCGCAACGAACGCATCGATGGCTTCGAAAAGGTAGTACCCGATGATCGCAACGCGCTGAACGCCCGCGCCTTCGAGACTCGCGAGCTGCCAGTCAAGGATTGGCCGGCCGGCGACCTCGACGAGGCATTTGGGTCGTGTGTTGGTCAGCGGCCGGAGGCGCTCACCTTTGCCGCCGGCGATGATGATGGCGGCGGCTGGCCTCGCGACGTGCGGTCGTGCGACTGACTGCATGGTGGACCTCCTCTTTCAGGCAGTGTTGCCGTCGCAAGGGCCGAGGACGGGAACGGTTCGTATAGGTGCAACGGGAGCGAATCGAACAGGGCAAGAGCACCTTCGATGTTCGATTCAGCCCCGGAGTTCTGGCTGACCCGCCCGTCATCGATGCCGTCAAAGATGAGGCCGACTTCACGATCGTAGATGGGTGCGGCCGCACTGTTCCGGCCGTCGAACCAGGCGCGTGCCAGGCTCGCCACGCACTCGTATCGGGATTCTCCGGTGGCGGCAGCAACGGCATCGAGGCCGCGCACGACGCAACTGACGTCGAATGGGAGGACCCTGGCGCCGGGGAAATGCTGTTCCACAGGTGGGATCAGGACTGCCTCAGCGCTGCAGCGGGCGGCTTCGACGAGGTCGGGCCGGCCGAATGCCATGCCGGCTTCGGCGAGCGCGGCTTCCTGAAGGTGGCCCCAGAGGTGGACCTGGGCGGGCCCCACGCGGTCGGGCAGCACGTTCTCGTCGGCGGCACCAGCGATCTCGTTCGCCCAGGCCAACGCGCGCGCCGCCAGATTGTCCGCACCGGTCGTTCGCCAGCACTCGACAACTGCCAGGATGCAGGCTGCCCGGACGTCGAGATACGGGGTCGGGCGGTCCAGCCATGGCAGGCCTTTTTCGAAACTCTCGACGCAGTCGGCGTCACCAAATGCTGAGACACCGCAGGCAAGCGCGTGCATCGCCCGCGCCACCCAGGGCCCGTCGCCGGGCATGGAGGTGGTAGTAGTGAGGTTCTTCCGCCCGTTCCAATCGAGAATAAAATTGGCAAAAGTGCCATCGGCGGTCTGCATGGAGCGGACGAATGCCAGCAGCCCCATAGCTGCGTCGCGCGCCCATGGCAGGCGGTGGCGCCCCCAGAGCCTGGTGTACAGGACAACGGCCCTGGCAGCGTCGTCGATGCAGGCGACGCCTTCGAAACCCTGTTCGGCGGCAGGCCAATCGTGCATTTCGACGCCAGTCGGTTGAGCGTAGACCGCGATGGCGACGGCACCGTCCCCGAGCGCCGGTACTGGCCGGGTCAGTCGCCGGATCTGGCGAATCAACGCGGCGGCTCCAGGCGGGTCTCGCGAGTCAACGGGCGAAAGCGTTCAACTACAGGTACTCCGGCGGGCGCGGGACCAGCACCTGCCGTGCGTTCGCTGGGGAATTGCTGCCATCGCCGACCAGTCACGGGCTGCGTGACACGGGTGCTGTAGGGTGTGAGAGGCGCGGGGATGGCCACCGCACGGTAGAGATCGAGGGTGCGGCGAGCGACAATTGGCCAGAACGTGTGACGACCGTAGTCAAAGGCCTTCCGTTCAAGTTCAGCTCGAAGCCCTGAATCGCCCAGGATCCGGTTGACGCCGTCGGCCAGAGCCTGCCTGCTCCTGAAGCCGACAAGGATGCCGCGACCTTCCCCGAGTACCTCGGCCGCGTGCAGATAGGCCGTGGAGACGATCGCCCTGCCCGCACCGAGGGCGTAGGCCAGCGTGCCGCTGGTGATCTGGTCCGGGTCGAGGTAGGGAGTCACATAGACGTCCGTGGCGCGCAGGTACGCGACGATGTCCTCCTGGGCCAGGTACCGGTCGATGAACCGCACGTGCTTCGAGAGACCGAGGGACTCGACCAGTATCGCCAGTTTGTCGCGGTAGCTTTCGCCCGAGGCGCGCACGAATTCGGGGTGTGTGCGACCTAGAATGAGGTAGAGCGCTTCGGGATATCTTGCAGACACTGCCTGCATCGCCCCGATCGCGTACTCGAGCCCCTTCCGGGGATCGACCAGCCCGAACGTCGCAATGACCGTGCGCCCTTCCAGCCCCAGCTTCGCCTTAGCCTGTTCTCGGTCGGAGGGTGGCATTGGCGGTACCCCGTGGGGGATCACGCAGATGCGGCTCTCCCGCAGGCCGTACTCCTCTACGAGCAGGCGCCTGGCTGTTTCCGCCATCACCACTACCGCCGCGCTGCGCCGGCCGATCCTTTGGACGGCCGAACGGTGGGAGGGGTGAGGCTCGGGCAGGACGGTGTGCATCGTGGTGACGACGGGCTTGCGCACTGCATCGAAGAAGGGCTCCAGGTGGTCCACAAACCCGCCATTCCAGGTCCCATACAACCCGAACTCATGTTCGATAGCGACAACGTCGACGTTTGACCGCGTCAACTCCTCCGCGGCTGCCTGGTAGCTCGCGGGATTGCCCTGCTCGATCCGCCATCGGACTTCAGGCCCGTAGTCGTGGGCAGGCGAGCGCTGGTCGATGGCCGCCCATGAGACCACTGCCGCGGGGTCTGTGGCCAGGACCGAGCGCGCAAGGTCGCTCGTGAACGTAGCGATGCCGCATTGCCTGGGCGGGCAGGTCGCCACATAAGCAACGGAGATGGGCGCGGGAGCGAAAGATCGGGGCCTGTACGCCGAAGTGGCGGCGCCGCTCACGAGGGTCGAGGCGTGTCCCATATAACCCCTCCGATGGGAGACTGGGCTAACTCTGACGTCGCAGCCGCTGAGTTAGTCCCTGAGTTGGAGGTGTGATGCGATTAGACCGCCGGGCGGCGCCGACCGCCGATGGCCGCTAGACCCAACATGCCGGGCCGGCGGCCTACTCTGGGGGAAAAGGGAAATGGCGCTTACGAGAGCCCGTGTCTGGCAATCATCGACCCCGTCGTCTGTCCGAAACTAGCAGACCGGCGGGAGACCAGGGGGAGTCTTTGCGAACAAACGTCTCAACCGTCGAGTTGGATCCACGGCGATGCTCAACGTGACACGCCGCGCACGATGCGCTACGTCCCGTCGACGATTCCCCGGTACACGCGGATGTAGTCGTCCACCATTCGATCGGCCGAAAAGCGGCGCTCTACGTGCGCGCGGCAATCGCGTCGGTCGATCTCCGTGATCCTGCTCACCGCTATAGCGGCTGCCTCGACGCTTTCGACCAGAAAGCCCGTGGTCCCATCGACAATGATCTCGGGCATCGAGCCCCGCGGGAACGCGATGACCGGCGTGCCGGTGGCCATGGCTTCCACCACAGAGAGGCCGAATGGTTCCTCGAAGCTGATGAGGTGAAGCAGAGCGAAGGCGCCGCCGAGCAGCTCGTCGCGATCCTCGGGCCCAACCGAGCCGGCGTACCGGACCCGGTCGCCATCGACGAAGGGCGCGATAACCTCGCGAAAATAGTTCTCGTCCTGGATGATGCCAGCGATAACCAGCTTCCTCCCACAGCGGCGCGCCACTTCGATCGCCTCCCGCGCGCCTTTCTCGGGGTGGATGCGGCCGAAGAAGAGCAGGTAGTCCCGTGGTTCCCCGCGAAAGGTGAACTCTTCCAGAGGGATCCCGTGGTAGACAGTCGCCGCGTAGTCCAGGCTGGGATGGCGGTCGGCCTCGCTGATCGAGACGTAATGGCCGATGTCGTTATAGGCGCGAAAGACGGGGAGGATGCGCTCGGAGGAGAAGCCGTGGATGGTCGTCACGACGGGCGTCTTGACGAGGCGGCTGTACGTGAGTGGCAGGAAGTCGAAGTGGTTATGCAGCAGATCGAACTCGCCGGCTCGCTCGAACGCAGCCGCGATGTGCAGCCCCTCGTAGACTTTGGCGTCGATCGATCGGTCCTCGGAGTAGCCTGTCGGCGTCACCGCCACCAGCCGCGCTGACGTCACTGAATCGGCAGTGGCGAAGAGCGTGACGTCAATCCCGCGCCCGACAAGCCCTTCGGTCAGTATGGAGACGATGCGTTCCCATGGCCCGTAGTGCCGCGGCGGCACGCGCCAGGAGATCGGTGCGATCATGCCTACGCGCATGGCCAGGCACCTGGCTCAGCGATGGCCGAGCTGCAAGTGACCGTGCTCACCGGCACGCCTTCGGTGGTGGTCCGGAGGGCTGCAAGCGAGAAGCCATTCGAGCAGTTCGGACACTTTCGCCGTGGCGACGGCCACGCAGGTGTCGGAAGCCCCGCCGCACATCCGCA
>JAKALX010000405.1 GCA_021823905.1 Chloroflexota bacterium
TCGCGCATGGTTACCCGGGCGATCGAGCAGGCGCAGCAGAAGGTCGAGGGCCACAACTTCGACGTCCGCAAGCGGCTCGTCGAGTTCGACGACGTGATTAACGAACACCGCCACGTCATCTATGGCGAGCGCGAGAAGATCCTGCATGGGATCGACACCCGCTCGAACGTGCTCGACGGGATGGTGCTGCACGAGGTCGAGCGCGTCCTCGAGAACGTCAACACGACCGACCCGGCGTCGCTCGAGCTCGTGCGCAACGAGCTGCTCGAGATGCTGCCGCCCGAGGACGTGCCCTCCGCCGACGAGATGCAGGAGCTCGGCGACCAACTGCGCGACGAGATGCTCGATCGGGCCGAAGACCGCTACGAGGCGTTCGAACAGACCGTGGGCGAAGAGAACATGCGCCGCGTCGAGCACTGGCTCCTGATCGAATCGATCGACACGCACTGGCGGGAGCACCTGACGGCCGTCGAGGAGCTGCGCCAGAGCATCGGGCTCCAGGCGTATGCGCAGATCGATCCGCTCGTGGCCTTCAAGCGCGAAGGCTACGACATGTTCCAGCAGCTCCAGGACAACATCCGCAGGCAGGTTGCGCGGACCATCTTCAAGGTGCGCCTCGTCGAACAGCCTTCGCCCGCGCCGGCGCCCGTTCCGGCCACCACGTCAAACTCTTCGGGCGCAGCCGGGAATCTCGACGGCGCGGGCGAAGGCTCCGCAGGGCCGGCCGCGGCGCCGGTGCTCGCCGGCTCGAGCGCGCCATCGGCCTCCGACCTTCGCACCAACCGCGGTGACGACACGGGCGCGAAGCCGGGCGGCGCACGCACTCCAGGCGGGCAGCCCCGCCTCGGCCGGAACGACCCGTGCTTTTGCGGCAGCGGCAAGAAGTTCAAGAAGTGCCACGGGGCGGTGTAGGCTTCGGGTCAATCAATCTGTGAGCGAAGCCCAACTTGAAGCCGTTCGATTGGTCTGGACACGCAGTTCGCCGCGCCCGCCAGCGCGCCGTGGCTCAAAGCGACGCGGAACGGGTGTACGATACCTACGATGTGGAGCGACCTGGTGCGAAACCAGGTACGCGAATGCTCATCGCGACCGTCAACGGTCGGCGTCTGAAGATTGTGGTGGATGACAGAGGTTCTGCAATCGTAGTGATAACGGTGGCGGATCTGGAGGAGTCATGAGGATCGAGTACGACGAGAAAGCCGATGCGCTTTACATCGCTCTCAACGACCGGCCCTACGCTTTCGGGCGCGACCTCGATGACCGCCGCAGGATTGACTTTGATGCAGAAGGGCAACCCATCGGCGTCGAGCTGCTTTTCCCCAGCCGTGGCGTCGATCTCCACGGTCTGCCGCTGGATGCCAGCGTCGGAAGACAGATCGCAGCGAACTATCGGTTCGCGGTGCGTGCGTGAGGTGAGGGCGCCATCCGGCTCAGGCGCTTCGGGCAGTACATAGGTGAACTGGCAGAGGTCCATCGCGCTATCTTTCGCCGTTGCGCTTGCCGCAGCCGGCATCTTCGCCACCGGAGCGTGGGTGGCGGCCTCGGGGCCGATCGACGCGCCAGACTCCTCGCTTGCGATCACGCGGGCTGACGACGGGAAGACCCACGCGCTCCGTGTTGGTGACCGCTTCCTCCTGAACCTCGGGGACGAGTTCAACTGGACCGTCAACGTGGCCGACCCGGCGGTCGTGCAGCGCGTGCCGAACATCCTGGTGATTCGCGGGGCGCAGGGAATTTATGAAGCGGAGCGAGTGGGCGAGACAGATCTTACCGCGACCGGGACGATGAACTGCCCGCCGGGTCAGCCATGTCCCGCGCTGGCCGTGCTGTTTCGTGTGCACATCTCCGTAGGCCCGGCGCTCGGGTACAGCGTGGCGGTGCCCCAGCTCGCCAGAGACGGCGTCGCTGAACGCGAGTTCGCCGTGGCCGGGACGGTATTGGCTGGCCCCACCTGCCCGGTGGAGCGCATCCCTCCCGACCCGCGCTGCGCGGACCGGCCGGTGAGCGGCGCGCAGATCGTGGTCCTGAATGGCGCGGGAGACTCGGTTGGCGACGTGCTGAGCGACGCTGACGGCCGATTCACGATCATGCTCCCCGCGGGCGCCTACACGCTGAACCCCCAGCCGGTGCGCGGGCTCCTCGGCGTCGCTCCACCCCAGGAGATTGTCGTCAACGACGCCGACCTCGAGGTAACAGTGCGCTACGACACCGGCATCCGCTGACGGCGGCCGGAGACGCGGTCCGGTCACGTTGCTTCCATCTGGGCGACGAGCGACGCCAGTTGCTCCTCGATGCGGCCAAGCCGCGCGGTCGTTTCAGCGTGCCGCGCCTCCTCCGTGGTCGGTGTGCGAGCGAAGACCGAGATGTTTCCGTCCGTCTCGAGAACGGCTCGCTGGACCTCGGCGAGCTCCAGCAGGCCCTGCTTGTGCACCGCAACCATGAGCTCATCTTCGGTGACGAGCTCGCGCTTGAGGTTCTCGTGGAGGATCGCCCCGTCTTCGATCAGGACGGTCGCTTCGCCTTCGAGCATGCGATCGAGCCGCTGGTGACTGAAGAGAAAGCGCTGAACCGCGTAGTTCAGGCCCATCAAGGTCGCCGCGCCGATGAAACCGCCGCTGATGGAAAGGTCGTTCCCGATGATCGAGTTCTGGAGGATGTTCGAGAGGAAGAACAGCACAACGAGGTCGAACGGGTTGAGCGCCCCAATCTCGCGTTTGCCCGCGAGTCGCAAGGCGACCACCACGAACGCGTAGACCAGTACTGCCCGGACGATGCGCTCCCAGACCGGAACGCCGAGCGTGAACATGTCATGCACCATGTTGCCGGCACCGAAATCCAACGTAGCCCCTCCAGCGAGTCTGACCCGGAAGTGTCGCCGCGATTGTCAGTTCGCACCATCGGCGGGAATCGACAGGCCGCTGCGGGAATCGCCGCGGCGGTTGGGCTGAGGGCGATTTACCTTACGGGGAGCGGAGGCCACAATCCGCGGCAAGCAGCCGGCAGATAGAGGAGCCTTGCTTGTCCGAGAAGCCATCCGCCCCCGGGGACCACCTCAGCCGGCTGGCTGTGCCAGGCCTGGAATTCGCCGACCGTGCCATCTATGCGCTCGTCGGTATCCTCTTTCTCCTGGCGGCCGTGGGGATGGGGGTCTATTCGTGTGTCACGTTCGTTGAGCATCTCAACGACGACTTCCCGCTCGACCTCATCACCTTCATCAACGATCTGCTGCTGGTGCTCATCATCCTCGAGGTTCTCGGCACGGTTCGGAGCTACCTGGAGACGAGCACGACCTCGCTCGAACCGTTTCTCTACATCGGCATCATCTCAGCAACGCGACGGATCCTCGCGATCGGCGCCCAGACGACGCTCGGCGAGGTGAAGAACGAGTCGTTCGACCACCTGATGATTGACCTCGGGGTCAACGGTGGCGTGGTGCTGGCGCTCGCGGTGGCGCTCTTTCTCTTCGGCCGCAGGCCGGCCAGCCGAGCTCCCGACGCGTAGATTCCGTCGCGGGGCTGCTGACGAGCCTACTGTTTCGAGCGGTGGACCAGCGCCACTGGCCTTACCCGGGGGATCCGGCGCCTTCCGGCGCCGGCGAAGCGGCCGCCGCCGGCCGCTTGAAGACGTAGAGCAGTTGCATCGTCTGAACGCCCTGGAGCACGGAGACGAGCTCCCAGCCTTCGGCGCCGAGCGCGTCCAGGGTCTCTTTCTTGGCCGGGCCGTCGTTGAGGA
>JAKALX010000406.1 GCA_021823905.1 Chloroflexota bacterium
AAGCCTGGGATGTCATCACCGCCGCTCTTGGCGGCGGCGCGAAGGTCATCCCGATCACCTACATGAACAGCGCCGCCAGCCTCAAAGCCTTCGTCGGCGAACGCGACGGTATCGTCTGCACTTCCAGCAACGCCAACAAGACCTTCGAATACGCCTTCGCGCGTGGAGACAAAATCCTCTTCTTCCCCGATCAGCACCTCGGCCGCAATACCGGCTACCAGATGGGCATCCCGCTCGACGAGATGGTGCTCTGGAACTGGCGCATGCCCAACGGTGGCCTCACCGCCGACCAGATCCGCCGTGCGAAGGTCATCCTCTGGCAGGGCCACTGCAGCACCCATCAGCGCTTCTCCGTCGAGCAGATCACCAAGGCCCGCGCCGAGCACCCTGGCATGAAGGTCATCGTTCATCCCGAGTGCCGCTGGGAAGTCGTCCAGACCGCCGACGAGAACGGCTCGACCGAGAGGATCATCAAGGTCGTGACCGAGTCCCCAGCCGGCTCCGTCTGGGGACTCGGCACCGAGATCAATCTCGTCAACCGCCTTGCGAAAGCCAACCCAGACAAGACGATCTTCTGCCTCGACCCGGTCGTTTGTCCCTGCAGCACCATGTACCGCATCCACCCTGCCTACGTCGCCTGGGTGCTCGAAGGCCTCGTCCATGGCCAGGTCGTCAACGAGGTGCGCGTCGATGACGAGACACGCAAGTGGTCGCTGATCGCCCTCGAACGCATGCTCGCCCTCGCCTGACCAACGCCCAATCATTCGAACGCAAGGACGCCCGCCCTGGCCGGTTCGTTCAGGCCGGCAGGCTGTCGGTTGCCGCGGACATCTCGAAGCGTTCTGGCAGAATCTCCGTGACCTCCGAGATCTCGTTGCAGGGAATCTGAGAACGTTCGGCGTGAGCGACGATGTCTCCCTTGCTTCGCGCCTCGTAAATGCACAGGGTCTCTTCGCTCGCTGCGTCCCAGTACGACCGCAACCAGCGCATGCCGTCGAACCAGACGACGCAGCTCAGCGACCGTGACGCCGCGGCGTCGAGGTCGCGTTCCGAGGCGCCCGGAAAATGACGGCGGACACAAAAGAGCGGCATGGCCATCCTCCCCGCATGCCTGACCTACACGGAATCTCCCGGCTCGACCGGCTCGAGCACCGACTGAAGGTCTGCCGCCCTGATGCGTAACGCTCGTTGACCCGCCAGCCGGCTCGCCTTCAGCCTCCCTGAGCGGATCCACGCCCGAATGGTCTGGACGTGCACTCCAAGATACTCCGCGGCCTCCTCCGGTGAATAGAGGCGCTCCGGCGCGGATCTTGGCTGCGAGGCTTCTGTGCGAACCAGTTCCTCGACCTGTTCCGGCGTCACCCCCAGTTCGCTGAACACCCGGGCCGGCAGCCCTTCGCCGCAGCGCATGAAGGCAAGCAGAAAGTGCAGGTCGTCCACCCGCGTTCGCCCGCTCCGATGAAGCTCCTCGGTAAGGACCTGGATGAACCGGGCAACGTTGTCTGGTAGCGCCGGTCGCTCCAGTCCGGGGATCCCGGTGGCCGTTCGCTCGACGATGTCCTCGATGAGCCGGACGTCGATCGTGATCGGGCCGAGCGCGAAATAGCCAAAGCGCGAAAGCCGGCGCAGGTACGCCAGGAACAAAACGTCGAGAGACGCGTCGCCGAAGCGGTGCCCCTCGCGCCGATACGCATCCCAGATCGACTCGCCGCCCGCGATCGCGTCGTTGAGAGCGTCGCGCTCGTTCATACGGGCATCATCAGCCCTCTCGTGCACAACGTACAGCGCACCCCCTCTTGCATTGTGATTGTATAAGGCAGTATAACTGCGCTCAACGCTGTTTAGGAGAGGAACAATGACAACAGTCGCAGCACCACCCTACCATCCGCTTCCCGAGGACCTCATCAACGCCTGCGGCGCCCGCGCCCGTGGCTACGACGAGGAGAATCAGTTCTTCGACGAGGATTTCGCGGCGCTTCGTGCGGCCGGCTACCTCAACATCGCCGTCCCCGAAGAGTTCGGTGGCGGCGGCCGTTCCCTCGCCCAGTATGCCCGTGAGCTTCAACGTCTTGCCGAACGCGCTCCCGCCACAGGCCTCGCGCTGAACATGCACGTCTACTGGACCGGCGTCGCCGCCGACCTTCGCCGCATGGGCGATTCCTCGCTGGAGTGGATGCTCCGCGAGTCCATGGCTGGCGAGGTGTTCGCCGCTGGCCATGGCGAGGCCGGGAACGACCTCCCGCTTTTCCTGTCGACCGCCAGCGCTGAGCGCGTCGATGGCGGCTATCGCATCACGGGCCACAAGATGTTCGGGAGCCTCACGCCGGTCTGGACCCGCCTCGGTATCCACGCCATGGATACGAGTAACCCCGCTGCTCCCCAGATCGTCCACGGCTTCATCGCTCGTGACGCGCCCGGTTACTCGATCAAGCCAACCTGGGACACACTTGGCATGCGTGCCACCCGCAGCGACGACACGGTCCTTGACGGCGCCTTCATACCAGACAGTCGCGTCATCCGCGTCGTCCCGGCGGGGACGGCCGACGCGTTCATTCTCACCGTATTCGCCTGGGCGCTCTCCGGGTTCGGCTCGGTCTACCTGGGCATCGCCCGCCGTGCGCTCGCCCTGGCGGTCGAGACCGCCCATCGCCGGAAGTCGCTGGCGGTAAGCCGCTCGATGGCCTACCACCCGGAGGTTCAGCATGCGATCGCCGAGGCCGCGATGACCGTCGAGGCCATCCAGGCCCAGCTCGACCGCACCGTTGACGACTGGTCCAGCGGCGTCGACCACGGCATGCTCTGGCCCATGAAGCTTGTCGCCACTAAGCACAACGTCACCGAGGGCGCCAAGCGCGTCGTCGATCTCGCCATGACCGTCTCGGGCGGCACCGGCATGTTCAAGGGAAACGAACTCGAACGCCTCTACCGGGATGTTCGCTGCGGCGGATTCCACCCGACGAACGCGCTCCTGTCGCACGAGATTGTCGGGAAGTCCGCCCTCGGGATCGACCTCGGCGAATCTCCCCGCTGGGGCTGACAGCCCCTCACACTGCGAAGGCCCCTTCGATTTCGGAGGGGCCTTCAGCGTGATTTCAGCTCGCGTCGCGGGTAGAAGGCTTAGAGTTTCTCCACCTGGAGGAAGTCCAGCTCGACCGGCGTCTCGCGCCCGAACATGTTGACCACTACCTTGACGCGGCCCTTTTCCGTGTTGATGTCCTCGACGACCCCCACGAAATCCTCGAACGGCCCGTCGATGATCCGGATGTTCTGCCCCGGCGCGAAGCCCACGCGCACGCGCGGCTGCTCCATCCGCATCGCCCGCAGGATGTGGCTCACCTCGTCCTGCGAGAGCGAGACAGGCCGCGTTCCCGAGCTCACAAATCCTGTCACGCCGGTCGTGTTCCGGATCATGTGCCAGGCTTCGTCCGAGTCTGGGTCGCCTTCTTTCAGCTCGATGGTCTGCACCAGTACGTAGCCGGGGTAGAGCTTGCGCTTCACCGTTCGCCGCTGCCCGTCCCGGATCTCGATCTCGTCCTCGGTCGGCACGACCACGTGAAAGACCTTGTCCTTCGCGTCCATCTGCTCGACCGTGCTCCGGATCGCATGGCGGACCTTGTTCTCGTGGCCGCTGTAGGTGTGAACGAAGTACCACTTCCGGCCGGGGGCGCTAATCTCCTCGTCCGTCAGTTGCTCTTGCTCGAGGTCGTCGTCCTTCCGCCGGCGCGGCGGGC
>JAKALX010000023.1 GCA_021823905.1 Chloroflexota bacterium
GACGATGCTGAGGTCGTTGAACCAGTGGATGTGCACCGGCGCCAGCTCGACGTTGAGGGCGGCGACGGGCGTCTTGAGGCGGGAGAGCTGGTCCTCGGTGAGGTCGTCGCGGAAGCTGACGATGGCCCGCTGCCACTGCGCGTTGACCGCGCACGAGGCGAGGCGGGCCGCCTCGAGCATCTTCTGGATCTTCTCGCGCTCGACGGGCCTGTCGGGGTCGAAGAACCGGATCGACCGCCTGCGGCCGACGACTTCCTTGTATTCCATGGCGTGCGCCTCCCTGAATGCTGCGTGTCTCACCTACGCAGTGTACGAGTCGAGGACATCCCGGGCGCCGGCCAGCGCCAGCACCTCGTTGCAGCCGTCCTCGATGAGTGACGCGCGGGCGTCGCGGAAGAACTTCTCGACGACGAGCTCCCGGCAGAGGCCGAGGCCGCCGAACAGTTGGATGGCGTCGCTCGCTACGTTGAACGCGGCCTGTGTACAGGTGATCTTCGACGCGATAGAGTACGGCAGCGCCGGCGGGACGGTGCTCAGGTTGTACACCATCGCCGCGCGCGAAATGGCGCGCGCCTGCTCGACGCGCGTGAACATGTCGAAGAGCTTGGTCTGTACGACCTGGTGCTCGGAGATCAGTTTTCCTCCCTGGCGGCGCGTCTTGGTGTAGGCCAGCGCCTCCTCGAACGACGCGCGAGCGACGCCCGTGAGCAGCGCGCCCATCATAGCGTTCGCGGTCGCCAGCGTCATGTTCAGGACGGTCGCGTATCCCTCGGATTCCACGAGCATGTAGTCGCGCGGGATACGCACGTTGTCGAAGAAGATTTCGCCCTGGTTGAGCGCGCGCTGGCCGAGCTTGTCGAGCGGCTTCCCCTTGGTGACACCGGGAAGGCCCAGCGGCACCACGGCCACGCCGCCGCCCGCCATGCCCATGCTGGGGTCGAGGGTCAGGAAGAGCAGCGCATGGGTGGCGATGGTGCCGTTGGAGACCCATGACGACTTCTGGCCGTTGATCACCCACTCGTCACCATCGAGGCGCGCGCGGCACTCCCCCGCCGTCTCCGGGTTCGCAAACGCCTCCGTGCCCAGCATCAGCGTGTCGGAGCCGTGCTGCGGTTCGGTGATCGCCCAGCAACCGATGTGCTTCGCCTCGCGGTCGGCGGCGAATGGCAGGACGATCTCCTCCATCAGCCGCTTGTTCCCGGTCAAGGCCGCGAACTGCGCGGCGTAAACGAACGGGAACGACGCCACCGCCAGAGCCACGCCGAAGTCCACGCTCCCCCACGCCATCTCCTCGATGACGATGTGCATGTCGAGCGGGCCCAGGTTCGCTCCGCCGAGCGCCTCCGGGAACTGCGACAGGTGAAAGCCCTGCCCGTAGTAGGCCCGGAAGACGTCCCACAGCGGCGATCCCTGCGCGATGACCGCTTCGGGATCCATCTTGTCCAGCTTGATGCTGACCGGACGCAGCACTTCCGCCGCAAACCGATGGGTCTGCTCTTTGATCGCGATCTGCTCCGGTGTCAGGTCCTTGTTGAGCTCCAGGTACATGTCCATGCCTCCTTTGCTGCTCTCGTCGCGGCCCGTTCCGGCCACCCCCGTTGCTGCGTGACCGGCCCTGCGGCATGACGTCGCAGACGCCGAGTGCGACCACCGATTCAGCATCTCCTCGTCAGCCGCGGCAAGGATCCGCCTGGGCAACCTGCCCTCCGCCGGGACAGATCTATCGCCGATCGGCGACCGGCTTCCCCAGTCAGCTCCAGACGATCTCGGCCGGGTCTCGCCGCAGGTGGCCGAGCGCTTCCTCCCACTTGTACATGACGAGCAGGTCCATCAGCTCCGACGGCTGGCCCGAGCGGCGCTTCGCCATCTCCGTCTTCAGCGTATCGACGGCGCCGTGCACCGGCTGGCCGAACAGCGACTCCAGGTACGACGCCGGGATGCGGTCGCCGTTCTCGTTCCAGCTCCCGTCCGCGTTCAGCGGCGCCGGGCTCAGCGGTGGGATGTAGTACACGTTCGGCTTCGTCTCGAACTCGGGGTGCAGCGGCAGCGCCACCTTCCACTGGTTGACCAACTTCGCCACTGGCCCGTGCGCGTCGTCGAGGAAGCCGATCCACGCCGCCCGGCCCGGGCACTGCCGCACGCACGCCGGCGCGACGCCCTGCTCGATGCGCGGGAAGCAGCCGATGCACTGCTGGCTGACCTTGCGCGCCGGGTTGAAGTAGATCTTCTTGTACGGGCAGGCGCGCGCGCACATCTGCGCGCCCTTGCAGAGGTCCTCGTTGCGGAGGACGAGGCCGTTCTCCGGGTCCTTGTACAGCGCGTCGTTGGGGCAGGCCTCGACGCAGCCGGGCTGCGTGCAGTGGTTGCAGAGCCGCGGCAGGTAGAAATAGTACGAGTTGGGGAACTCGCCCGCGCCCTCGTCCTCGTCCCAGTTCATGCCCCACGTCTTGCTGCCCGCCGTCTTCTCCAGGTGGACGTCGCGGCCCTTGCCGCCGCGCAGCACCTCCTGGTAGTTGTAGTCCCAGCCGCCGCCGAACTCCTCGGGCGTCGGCAGCTTGCCGGGTGTCTGCTTGCCGTCCTTGTAGCCGCCGCCCATCGTCTCCCAGCCCTTCGGCGTGCCCTGGCCGGGCTGCGTGTTGACGGTCATCCACCACTGGTGCTCGGTGCCCTCATCCTGCGTCCAGAGCATCTTACAGGCGACCGAGCAGGTCTGGCAGCCGATGCACTTGTTCAGGTCGAAAACCCACGCGAGCTGTCGCTTCGATGCGGTGATCGTGCCCATTAGTCCCTCTCCACTTCGAACTGTTGCCGGCCGTTTGGGCGTCGCATCTACTTCACCTTCTCGACATCGACGTGGACGGCGCGGTCCGCCGGGATCGGCTGCCAATGGAACGGCCGGTACTGCAGGTGGCCGTAGCCGCCGGCGAGGCCCAGCCACTTGACGTGGCCAACCTCGACGTCGGCCTGGCTGTACCACTCCTTGTGCATGTACGGCTCGAAGCCGTTGTAAACGATCACCTGGCCCGGCCGCACGGCCGGCGAGATCTTCGCCGTGATCAGCATCGAGCCGACGTCGCTCACCACCCGCACCCACTCGCCGTTCTCGATCTTCTTCGCCTTGGCGTCCTTGTTGTTGATGAACATGAACGGCTCGCCGCGGTGCGTGTTCATGATGATGTTGTTGGTCAGGTTCATGGAGTGGATGCTCCAGCGGTTGTGGCCGCTCGTCATCTTGAACTGGCGCTTCGGGCCGCCGTGGCCCGGCGGCTCCTTGTGCACCGGCAGCTCTTCACCCGCCTCCAGGAACCACTCGTGGTCGATGTAGAACTGCGCCCGCCGCGTCAGCGTCGCGTACGGCAGCTTGTCCTCGGTGTGCCAGCGGAACGGGTTGTGCGTCTCGTCCGGCTTGATGGTCGACGATTGCCCGAGCCCGTGGCCGACGAGCCCCCAGCCGGTCCAGCGGATGGTGCCCTTCTGCCGCGCGACCTCGAGCGTGCTGTCCGGCGGCAGGATGCCGTACGCCGCGTTGTCCTTGATCTCCTCCGCCATGCGCGTCTCCTCGTCGAGAAGAGCGCCGTTGAGGGTGCGGTCATTCACGAGGTTCTTCAGGGTGTGCACCGTACCGTTACGGTCGGTGAACTCCGTCATGCCGCGCTCGGCAGCCCGCTCCTCGATCTTCCGCACGAGGCCGATGCCGATGTCGTAGTCGTTCATAGCGAGGTCCGGCGGGTCCACGGCCTTGTCGATCAGCACGAAATTGAGATGGTGGACCGAAGGCATACCCATACCGATCTTCTCGTAGTGCTGGGCGGCGGGCAGGATGTAGTCCGAGTGGAGTCCGGTCGTGTTGATGCGGAAGTCCACCGAGACGATCATCTTCAACTCGGGCCAGAGCTTTTCGAGCAGCAGACGCTGGCCGCCGCGCTGGCGCCGCAGCATGTTGCCGCCGGACTCGAACAGCACGCGCGGCGTCACGTCCTGGTACGCCTTCGCGAGCCCGGAGTCCCACCAGCCTCTTTCGAGCGCCTCGTTCAGGTACTCGTCGAAGGTGCGCTTCATCGACGGGTCGTTGTTGTCCGGGTTGTTCCAGCGCTCCTTGTAGCCGTACTGGTAGTACCAGAGGAACGCCGGCGGGATCATCCGCGGCAGCAGCCCGCCCGGCCCGATTCCCCGCTCGACGGCGAGCTGCGAGGCTCGGTAGGTCAGCATCTCGAGCGTGAGCGTGGGGTCGTCCTGATTGAGGAAGCGGCGCGCCTTCGTAAGGTTGTTCAGCCACTCGCGCGCCGCGTCCTGCCCCATGCGCCCCTTGTTGAGTGCGAAGCTGCTGCCATCGAGCGCCGAGATGGCCCAGGAGCGAGTGCCCGTCCCCTGCTTGCCCCAGTTGCCGGTGAGCCCCAGCAGCAGCGCCATCGACCGCTCGTAGAGGTCGCCGTGGTAGTACTTGCCGGAGTTCCAGCCGCTGAAGATCTTGGTCTTGCGCGTCGCCACCTTGCGCGCGAGCTTGCGGATCATGTCGGGGTGCGTTTCGCAGATCTTGGCAGCGGTCTCCGGGTCGTAGTCCTTCAGCCGCTCCTTGAGCCGCTCGAACGCCGGTATTACCTCGACGGTGCTGCCGTCTTTGAGCGTCACGGTGTACGTGCCTTCGAGCGCAGGCTCGACGTCGGCGAGCGCCAGCGTGCCGCGCGGCGCGGGCGTCAGCACCTGCGATCGGTCGTCCATCCAGAAGAACTGGTCGTCGCGGTCACCCTCGGCGACGTCACTGCCGCGGAGGAACCGCAGGTTGTCCTTGCGGACCAGCAGCGGCAGGTCGGTCTGTTCCTGCACGAAGCGCTTGTTGTAGATGCCGGCGTCGATGATCACCTTGCACATCGACAGCGCGAGCGCGGCGTCGCTGCCGATCTTGACCGGCATGTGGTAATCGGCGTGGATGGCCGAGGGGCTGAAGTCGGGGGCGATGGTGACGACCTCGCCGCCGTTGTAGCGGGATTCGGCGACGTAGTGGTACCAGTGGATGTTGGTGTAGACGGGGTTGCAGTGCCAGATCAACGTCAGCTCGGCGAGGAACCAGTCGTCCATCGAGCTGACAGGGTTGAAGATGCCCCAGGTGATGTAGTAGCCGGGACTGAAGTCCTGGAACTCGGCGTTTCCGTCGGTGGTCGGGCTGTTCAAGGCGAACGTGAATGCACGTGCGGGCGCGGCGCCCGGCTCGGGCGTCATCAGGTTGATGATCGATTCGGGTCCCTGGTCCTGAATCGCGTCCAGCATCGCGTCGGCGATGTCCGTGAACGCCTCATCCCAGGAGACCTCTTGCCACTTGCCTTCGCCGCGCTTGCCGGCACGCTTGAGCGGCCGCGTCACGCGGTCCGGCGAGGAATGGAGGTGGCACCAGGAGGCGCCCTTCTGGCACCCCATCGGGTTCATGTCCGGCACGCCCTGCTGGATCGTCGGGAGCCGGGCCGCCTGCTCCTCGCGGACGACCTTGCCGTCGCGACTGTAGACGCGCCAGGGGCAGCCGCCGGGGTAGCAGTCGACGGAATGGCTGCCCCACGTCACCTTGTCCCACTTCCACTTGTCGCGGTAGCGGTCGGCCCAGGCGCCGGCCGTGATCTGCTTCGCTTGTTGTGTCACCGGAGTCCTCCTTCGTCAGGTTGGCGCACGCGAGCCAACCGTCCACCGCTCGTGTTCCCATCCCCGCCCGCTCGCGCGTTCGAGGTCAGTTCCTTGGCGGTTTGCCGCGCACGTTCGCTGCGGCACCACGCGCCGGCCTCTCTACGGGTGCAGGACCACCTTCAGTGCCTCGCGCCGATCAAACAGCCGGTACGCTTCCGGCGCCTCTGCCAGAGCCAGCTCGTGGCTGACGATGGAAGAGGGGTCCAGACGTCCATGTGCGACAAGCGCCATCGCCTCGCCCCAGTAGGCGAGCACGTTGCACAGGCCACCCACGAGACGCGCGTCCTTGATCCAGAGCATGCCGTACGGGAACAGCGGAATATTCTCGGTGAACACGCCGGCCACGGACACCACGCCGGCGCGCCGCACGAGCTGAATCGCGGCGGTCAGCGCCGCCTCGGCGCCGACGCATTCGACGACCGCGTCCGGCCCCCGTGACTCGGTGGCGCTCAGGAGGATCGCCAGCGGGTCCTGTTCGTCGATGTTCACGGGGATGGCGCCGTTGTCCGCCGCGATCCGCAGGCGGGTAGCATCGCGGTCGAGCGCGTACACCGCGCCGGCGCCTTGGAGAAGCGCGCAGCGCTGCGCGAGCAGGCCGACCGGACCGCAGCCGACGATGGCTACGGTGTCACCGGGGTTGAAGCTCGCGTTGCGGACGGCCTGATGGGCGGTGGTCAGGATGTCGCCGATGAACAGCGCCCGCAGGTCATCAATGCCGTCCGGGATGGGCATGAGTGCGAGATCGGCGTTGGGGACAAGGACGCGCTCGGCCTGTGCACCGCGCAAGTTTCCGAACGCCGTCCCGAAGCCGAAGAGCCGCATCGCACCACAGTGGTGGTACAGGCGGCGGCGGCAGGACCAGCAGGCACCGCACGCGGTGTGGAAGGCGCCGACGACCCGGTCTCCAGGCGTGAACTGGCTCACCTCACTGCCCGCCTCCTCGACCACGCCCACGAACTCGTGGCCGACGACGAAACCGGGATCAACAGGAAGGCGGCCATGATAGAGGTGGAGATCGCTGCCGCAGATGCCTGCGGCTGTGACGCGGACGATGGCTTCACCCGCGTGTTCCAGTTTGGGGTCCGGTACTTCACCGATCCTGACGTCGCCGGCACCGAACAACTGGATCGCTTTCACGAAGCGCCTCCTTCTTCCGCCGTAGCCAAGCCGCACTGGACCTCGGCGCCGAGGCACAATCTACGCGCCACTCCACCCGTCCGTGAAGGGCCGTGCAGCCCCCGCGCGGGGTCGATCAAGGGGGATGCCAACCCCCCATTCGGGGGGACGAGAGCGGCGGCGTCCGCGGTGGCAGTCCACCATTGACGGAGTCCGCCCGCACAGCGCACGGCTGCCCGTGCTCCTGGGGTATGCTGTGCTTGCCGCACCGCGGGCCACGCACGGCACAGGCGGCGACGTCCTTGCCGGCGGGGAGAGAGAAAGGACGGGGGAGAACGAACGTGCAGGCGAGGCATCGGCGGGCACCCGTCGGGCGGCAACCGCTGGCACAGTTGGCGGAGCCCGAGGGCCTGCGCCCAGATAGACGCGAGGACGCTGGCACCGACCCGATCGGGGAGATGGCGGCGCTGCTCGAGGTCAGCGAGGCCCTGCTTTCTACCCGCGAACTGCCGGCGGTGCTGCAACTCATCGCTTCAAGCGTATGCAGGCTGGCGGGCGTCGGCCGCTCCGCCATCTTCGCGTACGATGCGACGTCCGACACCATGCAGGGGATCGCTGCCCATGAGGTCGACGCGGAGGCGATCCAGTCCATCCGGGAGCCGATCGCGAACGTCCGGCTGGCGAACGAGGCGATCCGTAGCCGCACGCCTCTGTTGGCCGAAGACGCCCGCACCGAGCGGGCCGTCCCTCGCCGCTACGTGCGCCAGTTCGGCTTGCGCGCCCTCGGCTGCGCCCCGCTCGTGGCGAAGGGGCGCGTCGTCGGCGTCATCCTCCTGGACGACGCCGGCCGGCCGTTTCGGTTCACGCCCGAACAGGAGCGGTTGCTGCAGGCGTTCGGAAACCTTGCCGCGATCGCGCTCGAAAACGCCCGGCTGCACGCCGCCGCCGAGGAGGGGGCCATCCTTCGCGACCGCGCCCGCATCGCCCAGGAACTGCACGACAACGTCGCGCAGATCTTCTTCAGCATCGGGCTCGAGGCCAAGGCACTGCTCAAGGAGACTCCGGCCGCGGCACCTCATCAGCCGATGGAGCGCATCCAGCACCTCGCAGACCGCGGCGGCGCGGAGATCAGGAATGCGATTTTCGCGCTGTCCTCCTCCTTTTCCAAACCCAAGGGGCTGCTGTCTTCGCTGCAGCATCTGCTCGAGGAATACACCGCCTCGACCGGCAATCCGGCGACGTTCTTCCCGACGGACTCGCTCCCGGCGATCTCCGGCGAAGACGAAGACATCCTCTACGCGGCCGCGCGCGAACTCTTGCAGAACATCCGCAGGCACACGGATGCCACCGCCGTCGTCGTGCGCCTGGACGCTGAAGGGGAGTGGGTCACGCTGTCCATTCGGGACGATGGCCGTGGGCTCGCCGACGACATCGAGCAGGCGAGCATGGTTGGGCCGGGGTTCGGCCTGCGCTTCTTGCGCCGACGCTTGACGGCGGCGGGCGGGACGTTCCGTGTGTCGCACAACGATGGCCACGGCGTGACCGTCACCGTGCGGTTGCCCGTCAAAGGGACGGTTGATGGCTGATCAGATCCGGGTCCTGCTGGTCGACGACCATCCCGTCGTGCGCGAGGGGTTGCGCGCCCTCCTCCGTAACGAGGGCGACCTGGACGTGGTCGGTGAGGCGGACTCGTGCAGCAGCGCCCTCCCTGAAGTGCTCCGGGCGCATCCGGACGTCGTCATCCTTGACATCAAGTTGGCGGACGGCGACGGCATCGAAGTCTGCCGCCAGATCAAGGAAGCGGATGCCTGTATCAGAGTCATCTTGCTGAGTGCCTTCTGGGACGACGCGCTGCTCCTCCGGGCCGTGCAGGCAGGCGCTGACGGCTACCTGCTCAAGCAAGCGGAACGGCTGGACCTCCAGCAGAGCATCCGGACCGCCGCGCAGGGTGAGTCGATTCTCGATCCGGCCCTCGTCGGAGCGATGGTCGCGCGCTTCCGCGGCGGCGCTGCCCAGCAAGAGCAACCCCTGACAGAACGGGAGGTGAGGCTCCTGCAACTTGTGGCAGAGGGACTGACCAACCGGGAGATCGGGGAGCGGCTGTATCTGAGTCCCTACACCGTCAAGGAGTACCTGAGCGCGCTCATGACGAAGCTCGGCGCCAAGAAGCGCGCCGAGGCCGTCAATCTCGCCGCCCGGCGCGGACTCTTCTAGCGCGAGATGCCGCTCATGCGGCGTCCAACACCCTCACCGGTATCCCCGCCAAGCCCCTGCCGCGAGTTTCCACCAAGCGCTCAGACCATACCGTCCGTAGCTCGACGCGGAAAGATCTCATCAAGACACCCGATCAGTGTGTGCGCGACCCCCCATTTGGCGGGGGTAAAACCGCCTGATCGGGGGTTACGAATATCGGGCAATACTTGCCATACTCCAAACCATTGCGGGCGCGGGAGCGCGAAGCCGTTCGCCCCGCGCGACTTCCATGAGGAGACAGCTCCGGACATGAAGGCCGTCACGTTTCAGGGGCCACGCGCGGTGCGTGTCGAAGAGCGCCCGAAGCCGCGGATCCAGGAGGCCGACGACGCGCTCGTGCGTGTGACCACCGGTGCGATCTGCGGCACGGACCTCCACTTCTATCACGGCCGTACGCCGATGGAGGAGGGCTTCGTCCTGGGCCACGAGTTCGTCGGCGTCATCGAGGAGGCTGGCGGGGGCGTGAAGCGCTTCGGGCCGGGCGACCGCGTCGTCGGCTCGTTCATCTCCGCCTGCGGCCACTGCTGGTACTGCAGGCGGAACCTGCGCAACAAGTGCACTGGCATGCGCATCTTCGGCTGCGGGTTCGCCTTCGGCGATCTCCCCGGGAGTCAGGCGGAGTACGTGCTCGTGCCATCTGCCGACTTCACCCTGACGCCTGCGCCCATCGGTCTCAGCGACGAGCAGGCGCTGTTCGCCGGCGACATTCTGACGACCGGCTACTACTGCGCGCACGAGGGTGGCGTACGCCCCGGCGACGTGGTCGCGGTGGTAGGGTGCGGTCCCGTCGGACTGTTCGCGCAGATGTCGGCGCGTGTACTCGGCGCCGCTGCCGTGTACGGGATCGACCTCGTGCCCGCGCGTCTTGCCGCGGCCCAACAGGCCGGCTCCCGCCCCATCAATGCGGGGGAGTGCGACCCCGCGGATGCCATTCTGGAGGCGACGGACTGGCGCGGCGCGGATGTTGTGATGGAGTGTGTCGGCAATGAGGCGGCGCTCGAGACGGCGCTGCGGCTGGTGCGACCCGCCGGCACCGTCTCCGTCGTTGGCGTCTTCGTCGAGGACCGCGTCGGGCTCCCGCTCGGCGACCTCTGGATCAAGAACGTCTCGCTCAAGGGCGGCATCTGCAACGTGCAAGGGCACTGGGAGCAAGTGCTCTCGCTCATCGAGCAGGGGCGGATCGACCCGACGTCGATCATTTCGCACACGCTCTCGCTCGATGAGGCGCCGCGCGGCTATGAGCTGTTCGACGCGCACGAGGCGACAAAAGTCATTCTGAAGCCGTAGGAGGACGAGCATGGCGGTCTTCAGCAGTGCTGATGAGGTATACGAGTACATCGGCGGTGTCTTCAAGGATGGCGTCGGGGATCCGGACATCGGAGCGGCGTTCGCGGCTTCCGGCGTCGTGCTGCAGCTCCACTACAGCGAGCCGGACGCGCTGATCACCGTCGACATGCCGGGGCGCACGGTGTACACCGGTGAGGATGGCCTGCCGCCCAGCCTGAAACCGACGGTCGAGATGTTCATGAAGAGCGACGTCGCGCACCGCTTCTGGCTCGGAAAGGTGAACATCAGCGTGGCGCTGGGTAAGGGCGAAATGCGCGCGAAGGGGCCGATCCCCAAGATCCTTCAGCTCATCCCGGTCGCCCAGAAGCTGTTCCCGCGCTACGAGAAGATGCTGAAGGATCGCGGACGAGGGGATCTGGCGACGGTCGTCTGAGCTTCCCCCGACGCATCCCACAGGAGGAGCAACGTGGCAGATACCACATTCACGTCTATGGGCAAGGGTCCGGGTACGTCCGCCGAGGAGTGGATACGGTTCTACAACGCCGCGGACATCTGGCAGGGCATCCGCCGCGGGAATGAGGAGCGCCTCAAGCGCGGCGAGTTCGACCTGCGCTGGCTCAAGTCGGATGGCGGCGTATGGGGCCTGAAGGTCGAGCCGACGGCGCATGGCATGACCTTCGTCGAGATCAATCGCAGGACGCATCTCGGCGAGATCGCGGACGAGGCGGAGCACCGCAACATGGCGCCACGGGGCTCGATCCGCGACCCCTACAAGGACCAGATGCCCGAGTTCACGCACTATGACCTGACGCGCAAGCATGAGTTCTGGTCAGACAGCGTGGTGAGCCTGTATGAGGAGGCGAAGGCGCGCCAGTGGAACGCCTCGACCGACATCCCGTGGCAGGAACTCGAGCCGATCTCAGAGGATCTGGAGCGGGCAGCCTGCCAGTTCGCCACGTTCCTCAATGAGGTGGAGTTCGTCGCCGGCGACTTCCCCTCCATCTGGATGCACCGGATCCCGAACGAGTACTTCGAGGCGAAGGCGTTCCTGGCGTCCCAGATCACGGACGAAGCGCGTCACGCGGAGGTATTCCGCAAGCGCGCCGTGGCGAACGGCGGGGGCCTGCTGCACGTGGGAGCGGGCTTTGAGTGGGCGCTCAAGGCGATCCTCGACGCGCCGAGCCACACGCTGGGCACGTTCATGCTCAACGTCCTCGCTGAGGGGTTGGTGCTGTCGATGTTTCGTGCCGGCGAATTCATCGCCAAGACGCGTGTGGACAAGGAGATTTTCCGCCGCTGCATGCAGGATGAGGCGCGCCACGTCTCCTACGGCACCATGCACCTGAAGTACTTCCTGGAACATGCGCCTGACCGCGCGAAGGCGCTCGAGGTCATGCACGGGTACGCGGACGTTGGGGAGCAGGTGATCCTGACCGCGCTCACCGAGCCGTTGCTCCTGGAACCGCTCGCCGTGCTGATGGGGGGCGGCCTGAAGAACATCGACCAGGGCATGGACGGTGTCCGCTTCCTTTGGGCGACGATGATGGAGGAGTACTTGCAGCGGTGCGACCGCGCCGGATTCTCACGGCGCGACCTCATCAAGATCCCCACGGAGTTTCCGTACTAGGGCGGGTGGCGTGCTCGACGTAAGGGTCCGGTTTCCTTCGAAAGAGTGGTTTGAGTCGCTCCGCGACCTCATGAACAGCGACGCCGAGCGTTATCGCCACCTCGGCTACGTGGACGCGCGCGTGGCGCTCCTGATCGCCGCCGACGAAGGTCTTGAGGCGCCCGCCGTCTACGGCATTACCTTCGAGGCGTTTAGGTGCATGGATGTCCGCGAGCTCAGCGACCCACGGGAGATCGACCCCGAGTTCGTGATGGAGGCTCCGTACGGCGTCTGGAAGGAGATGATCGAGAATATCAGGGCGAACGGCCGCGCCGACCTGACCCACACGCTGAACTACTTGAGCCTGCCAAACATCCCGATGCGCGTCTGGTCCGATGACCCGCTGGGACGTGACAAGTTCTTCCGCTACAACCAGAGCTTGCAGGAGTTCTTTGACGATGCTTCCCGCTTCTCGACGGAGTTCGTAGCCTAGTCGAAACGCGATAGACCTTACGCCCGCCCCCCCGGCCACTCCTGCCGAGCGGAATTGCCGATGAGAAACGCGGATGTCGCGCGTGCGGGACGACTGCCTCATGGACGAGGGCGGTCGTGCGCCCAGTCGGGAGGGCTGCGCAGCCTTGGCCCGGAGGCGGTCCCGAGCAGATGGGTGAGATCGGAGGACGAGACGACATGGTGCTGCGGCAACAGAACATTCTGGAGAGCGTCCAGCCCTCGGTGAGGGAATTCCTGGCCGCGCAACCGAAGCGATTGCTCATCGATGGCCGATGGGAGGAAGCCCGCTCCGGCAAGACGTTTGAGACGGTCGATCCGGCGACCGCGGAGCCGCTGGCGCGGGTTGCCGAAGGCGACAGGGACGACATCGACCGCGCCGTCCGTGCCGCGCGACGTGCGCTCGACAACGAATGGAGCGCGGTCAAGCCGGCCACGCGCGGTAAGCTCCTCTTCCGGCTTGCCGACCTGATTGACGAGCACGCGGAGGAGCTCGCGCAGCTCGAGACGCTGGACAACGGGAAGTCCGTCACCGAGAGTCTCTACCTCGATATTGGCTACGCGGCCGAGACGTATCGATACTACGCCGGCTGGTCGACCAAGATCCACGGCGAGACGGTTCCGGTCTCGCCGATGGTCGGCGATTATTTGGTGTACACACGACGCGAGCCCGTGGGTGTCGTCGGTGTCATCGTGCCGTGGAACTTCCCCATGCTCATCACGAGCTGGAAGCTCGCCCCGGCACTGGCGGCCGGGAACACGGTCGTGCTCAAGCCGGCTGAACAGACGCCGCTGACAGCGATCCGGCTCGGCGAGCTGATCCAGGAGGCCGGGTTCCCTGACGGGGTCGTCAACATTGTCACCGGATTCGGATCGACGGCCGGCGCGGCGCTCGCCGCGCACCCGCAGGTGGACAAGATCGGATTTACCGGCTCAACCGAGACGGGGCGGCGGGTCGTCGAAGCGTCGACGGGGAACCTGAAGCGTGTACACCTGGAGCTCGGGGGAAAATCCCCCAACATCGTGTTTGCGGATGCACCGCTCGATGCGGCTGTGCAGGGCGCGTTCCTGGGCATTTACCTGAACCAGGGCGAAGTCTGCTGTGCCGGCTCGCGTCTCTTCATCGAGGCGCCAATCTTCGATGCGTTCGTCGGTGAGCTCAGCAAGACGGCGGCGCAGATACAGCTCGGGCACGGGCTGGAGCCCGACACGCAGATGGGGCCGTTAGTGTCACAGCAGCAGCTCGAACGCGTGCTCGACTACATGGAGATCGGCACGAGCGAAGGCGCCAGCATCGCCGTCGGTGGTGAACGGGCGGGCGGTGATCTCTCCAGCGGCTATTTCGTGCGTCCCACGGTCTTTGTCGACGTGCGCGACGAGATGCGCGTAGCGCAGGAGGAGATCTTTGGCCCGGTCGTCGTCGCCATGCCGTTCGGCGATCCGGAAGAGCTCGTCGGTCGTGCGAATGGCACCATGTACGGGCTTGCTGCCGGGGTCTGGACGCGCGACATCGGGCGCGCGCACCGGCTCGCGGCGGCCCTCAAGGCTGGCACGGTGTGGATCAACTCGTACAATATGGTCGACCCGGCCGTCCCATTCGGCGGCTACAAGATGAGCGGCTACGGCCGCGATATGGGTGCGGAGGCCCTGAGCCAGTACACG
The DNA here is from genome assembly GCA_021823905.1 of Chloroflexota bacterium. Taxonomy (GTDB): domain Bacteria; phylum Chloroflexota; class Dehalococcoidia; order Tepidiformales; family Tepidiformaceae; genus JAKALX01. The sequence continues at coordinate 14,105 of JAKALX010000023.1, forward strand.
CAGACGAAGTCCGTCTGGGTGAATCTGGATTAGGGCGCGACGCTCAGCGAGCGTTTCGCCTTTCACGTCGCTCGGCCGGCTGCCCCACGAGTCTCGCCGCGAGCGGGATATGATCCGCGGCTGGCCGAGGACGACGGCGCCGGCCGAACCGCAGATGGTGCTGGCCGGGTCGCACATGGCGGAGAGTTGCTTACTTACTAGGCTAAGGCGGGGTGGGCTGGCCGACGGAGGCGGGGCCGGATGCTGGCCTGTCCCTCGGGCGCATTCTCCTCGCGCGTGATGGCCCTCCGCCTGGATCGGCGGGCGCCTCGGCGACGTAGCGCCCGGATGGATCCAGTTCGCGCATAACCGAAGCGTTACGGAGATTGCCGCGGAACGTTACCGATGCCTCAGCCTGATGGTCACGCGGAACGGGTAACCGCCGGTCTTCCTCACCACTGGACGAACATCGGCATCACGACGTGCACGTAGTTGTCGTTTTCGAGCGGGCGGATCACGCCCGGCTGCGATGGCCCCGTCGTCTCCAGCGCCACCCGGCCGCCATCGAGCACCTGGAGCACGTCCTGCAGGTAGCGGCCGTTGAAGGCGATCTTCGCCGGCTCTCCCTCCACCTGCGCGTCCAGCTCGCCCTGGTTGTCGCCGATCTCCTCCGCACGCGCCGCGATCGTCATCCGCCCCGGCGCCCCGTCTTCGCCCGCCTGGAACGTCACCCGTACGATGCCGCTGCCGTCGCGCGCGAAGATCGACGCGATCTTCGTCTCCTGCAGGAAGTCGCGCACTTCCACCACCGCCCTGCTCCCCCACTCCTTCGGCACGAGCCGGCTGTAGTCCGGGAACGTCCCCTGGATCAACTGCGCCACCAGTTCGACGTCCTTCAGCGCGAAGAGCACCTGCGTCCGGTTCGCGTTGAACGTCATCTTCACCGGGTCTTCCTGGTCCTGCAGCAGCCGGTTCAGCTCGGAGAGCGCCCGCGCCGGGACGATCACCTCCTGCCGCTCCGCCACCTTCTTCCTGAGCTGCAAGTGCCGCACCGCCAGCCGGAAGCCGTCCGCCGCCGCGAACGTCACGCGGTCGCCCTCGACCACGAGGTCGATGCCCGTCAGCACCGGTCGCGAGTCGTCGGTCGCGGCCGAGAACACCACCTGCGTGATCGCCTCGCGCAGCCCCTTCGCATCGATCTCCAGCGTGTCGCCCTCCACCGCCGGGATCGGCGGGAAGTCGTCCGCGTCCATGCCGCCGATCGTCGCCTCGTTGCGCGCGCACGTGAGCTTGATCTGCTTCGCGCGCGGCGCCAGCGTCAGCGTGATCTTCTCCGGCGGCAGGGAGTTGACGAAGTCGCCGAGCAGCCGCGCCGGCACCGTGATCGCCCCCTCCTCCTCGATCTGGCCGCCGATCCAGCAGCTCAGGGCGATGTCGAGGTTCGTCGCCGCCAGCTTGATCCGCCCGTGGTCCGTGGCAATCAACACGTTCGACGTGATCGGCAGCGTGCTCCGCACCGCCACCGCACGCCCCACGATGCCGAGCCCTCTCGCCAGGTTCTCCTGGAGACACGTCACGTTCATAGCGCTCACCTGTGTAACCATTTGCCGACGAGTATACGGGAGCACCGGACAAGCGACAATAGATCAGAGCACATGATCAATTGCACCCACGTCCCGCGCTGCACCGTATTCGCCGCGATGCGTGTACGCATCGTAGGGGCGCTGCTTGCCGCGCCCCGCTGCTTGCCGCGCGCCATACGGGCGCTGCTCGCCGCAACAGCAAGGCGGCGAGCGTGCTCAGGCCGGTGGGGTTCTCGGCGCACTGGTGGCCCGCACGGGGTGGGGGCGCTGCTTGCCGCGCCCCATACGGGCGCTGCTCGCCGCGCCGCGATGCTTCCTCACATCCAACACTTGAGCCAGTCCAACATTCGTGTGAGACTCCCTCGTGCCGCACATCCCGCGGCGGGCGCCGCGCCGGACCGCACTTGGAGGAACTCACACCATGCGCATGCTGCTCAAGGCCAACATCCCTACCGACGCCGGGAACGATGCCATCGAAGCCGGGAAGCTCGGCCCGACGCTGGAGAAGGTCCTCGCTGACCTCAAGCCCGAGGCCGCCTACTTCACGCTCGACGCCGGCATGCGGACCGCGTTCATCGTGTTCGACCTGAAGGACGTGTCGGGCATCCCCCCGGCGCTTGAGCCGCTCTTCATGGCGCTCGGCGCCGAGATCGACATGACGCCGGCGATGACCGCCGAGGACCTGCGCAAGGGTTTGTCGCAGTTGGGGTAGCGGCGCAACCGCGCATCGTAGGGGCGCTGCTTGCCGCGCCCCGCTCTTGCCGCGCCCCGCTGCCTGCCGCGCCCCGCGTTTGTACATGGACGGACGCCGGGCGATCGCGCGTCCATCGCGCGAGGCCTACCGCGCCGTGAACCCGCCATCGACGACGTACGCCGCGCCCGTCACGAACGACGCCTCGTCCGACGCGAGGAACACCGCCACCGCCGCCACCTCCTCCGGCTTCCCCCAGCGTCCCATGGGCGTCTGCTGCTCGATCATCGTCCGGAACTGCTCGACCGCCACGATCGGCGCCGTCATGTTCGTCTCGATCCAGCCCGGGTTGATGCAGTTGACCCGCACGCCGCGCGGCGCCAGGTCCGTCGCCCACTGCCGCGTCAGCCCGACGACGCCGTGCTTGCTCGCCGTGTAGGCGCCGGCGCCCGGGATGCTCACCAGCCCCAGCACCGACGACAGGTTGATGATCGAGCCGCCGCCGCGTGCCGCCATCGCCGCGCCCCCGTGCTTGAGTCCGTAG
>JAKALX010000407.1 GCA_021823905.1 Chloroflexota bacterium
CTGGAGCGGATCGGCCGGTTCGTCCAGCGGCGGCGGTAGGGCGAACGCCTGTTGTCGTATGTCGGGCGGTGTCTTCGACTTTCAGGCGAGCGATTGGACCACGTAAGCCAAGACCATCCAAAACAGGAGAATCCCAACGATCGCGACGATGATCCGGCTTGTAGTCACGTGTCGCCCTCCGAAACCAAGATAACCATGTTCGAAAGGGAGCGTTAGCTCCATGAATAGGCCGTGCTGCTGAGCGAGGAGCGCGTCGCCGTCGTCCCGGGCAGTGCCTTTGGCGCGGGCGGCGAAGGCCACGTTCGCGCCTGCTACGCCAGCGCCTACGAAGACATCGAGCGCGCCCTGGAGCGGATCGGCCGGTTCGTCCAGCGGCGGCGGTAGGGGGCCGGCAGAGGACTGACTTGTTGACCGTCATTCCTTGCCACGATTCTCGGTGACCTGGACCACCTCGAACGAGCCATTGCTGCGCAGGAGCTCTATCGTCCACGTCGGCAGTCCTGCCCCGTTCAGCCCAAGCGCGACGACATAGTGGTCTCCCCCGCCCGTCACATTGAAATAGCACCAGCCCGCTCCGAAGGGAGGGCCACAAGGGCCGAGCAATGGGCTCTGCTTTTCAGATTGGACATATCTGCCGAGTGCCTGCTCCGCTGCTGGAGGGAGCGGAGGCAGGCTCCCTCCAGCGGTGACTGCTACGGTCGGAGTGGCGCCAGGGGCGTGCGAGCTAGAGCCGCACGCGACGAGAATCGCGACAAAAGCCGACGCTGCCACAGCCAGGAGCAAGCGGCTGCTCACCGTTTCCTCGGCGCAGGGCGGCTGCAGCTTCTTCGCGATCTGCTTGTTCGCCAGGCCTTTGGCCAGGAGGTCCAGGGATGTCCTGCTCGCGAGTGCTCAAACCTTCCGCCGCGCTCTGCATGCTCAACCGTCCTGAGCGCGGACACATGGGCTCGGAAAAGGGCCGCTCGTGGCCCACGCTCGCCACGACCCTATTCGCTACGCCCTATCGCGTCAACACTACTTCGTAAGATTCCGCCCCGTGCCGCGGGTTCCGCCCGCGCCGGCCGTCATATCGAGCACCTTTCCGAGGCATGCTGTCCCGCCTTGTTCGCACCCGCCGAAAGGCCGTGATAGAATCCCGCCCGCAGACACGGTTGTCGTCGCGTTCCGGGCTCTGACCTGCCCGCGTGCGGCTGACGCCATCAAGAAAGGGAACGCCGCATGGACCTCGGCCTCAGCGAAGAACAAGAACTGCTGAAGAACTCCGCCCGTGAATTCCTCGAGAAGGAGTGCCCGGAAGAGCACGTCCGCGCGATGGAAGAGGACGAGAAGGGCTACAGCCCAGCGCTCTGGAAGAAGATGGCCGACCTCGGCTGGCAGGGGCTCATGATCCCCGAGGCCCAGGGCGGCGCCGGCTTCTCCTTCCTCGATCTCTGCGTGCTGGTCGAAGAGTTCGGCCGCGCGCTCGTGCCGGGCCCGTTCATCCCGAACGCCGTTTGCGCCTCTGAGCTCATCCTCGCCGGCAGCGACGCCCAGAAGCAGAAGTACCTGCCGAAGATCGCCGACGGCAGCGCCATCCACACCTATGCCATCACGGAGCCGAGCGGCCGCTGGGACCGGGAAGGCATCGAGATGAAGGCGACCGCCGCGGGCGGCGACTTCGTCCTCAACGGGACGAAGCTATTCGTGCCGGACGCTAACGTCGCCGATTACCTGCATGTCGTCGCCCACAAGCCCGACGGCGCGGTCTCGACGTTTATCGTCCCGCGCGATCAGCCCGGCGTCAGCGTGACCGTTCTCAAGACGATCGCCAGCGACAAGCAGGCGGAGGTCGTCTTCAAGGACGTGAAGGTTGCCGCCGCCGACGTCATCGACATGGACGCGAAGACGGCCGCGCGCCTGCGCAACATGGCCACCGTCCTGGAGTGCGCCTATCTCGTCGGACTCGCCCAGCGCGACTTCGAAATCTCCGTCAACTATGCCAAGGAGCGCGTCCAGTTCGGCCGGCCAATCGGCTCGTTCCAGGCAATCCAGCACAAGGCAGCCGACATGGTCACCGACGTCGATGGCATGCGCTTCATCATGTACAAGGCCGCCTGGGCGACCAGCGAGAACGAAGACTCCGCCGACATGGACACGGCCATGGCGAAGTCGTGGTGCAGCGACGCCAGCCGCCGCGTGGTGGCCCACGGCCAGCAGATCCACGGCGGCATCGGCTTCACCAAGGACTACATCATCCAGCTCTTCTTCCGCCGCCAGAAGCGCGCCGAGCTCTTCTGGGGCGACGGCGACTTCCACCGCGAGCGCGTCGCCGAGATGCTCGAAATCTAGTCCCTCACGCAGGAACATTCGAAACGGGGTGGCCGACCGGTCACCCCGTTTCGTGTATGCTTCGGCCGACGTGAAATGGTGACAGATGTGGACCAGGCCTGTACCGATTCTTTCCCCGTGCCGTCAATATCCAAGAATCCCTCCCGAAAGGAACCATCCATGAGAATCCGCCCTCTTCTCGCGGCAGCAGGGTTGCTCGCCGCCACCTCGTTCCTGCTCGTCTTTGCAGCCTGCGGCGGAGGCGGCTCAGGCGGCGGAAGCGATGAAGCCTACGTCTCTTCGGTCTGCAAATCGATGCTGAAATTCCAGGACAGCATGACGTCGGTCACCAAGGATCCGAGCAAGTTGAAGGATCCCACCGCGATCGCAAAAGCGTTCGCGGAACCATTTGATCAACTTCTCAAAGATCTCAAGACCGCCAACCCGCCGTCAGACGTGAAGACCTATCACGACCAGGTTGTCGCGGCATTCTCGAAGGCCAACGACGCCCTCAAAAAGGGCGGCGACCTCAGCGCACTCGAGGCCGTCGGCAACGACATCCCGAAAGCGCCGCAGGCTATCGAGGACCGGCTCCAGAAAGTGGCCGACAAGAACGCGGATTGCAAGAAAGCCGACGTCAACTTCAACAAGTAACGTTCGGCCCCCGCTCCAACCAGCAGAGGCGCCCAGAAGCCGGGCGCCTCTGCTGGTTGCTTTACGCGAATCGTGCGCTTGCTCATTCCGGTCCCATAATGCCAACGACGGATCATCCTGATCCCGACAAGGATGTTTCGCGTGCGCATTCGCACACTCACGCTTGCCTCATTGCTCGCACTGTCAGTCGCCTTCGCTGCGATGGCGAGCCGCTCGGCCCGCGCGGACGAGGTCGGGGCCACGGGCGACGTCGTCGAGGAAGTGCGCTACAGCGAGGCGAACGGCTTCGTTGTCGAGCGCCGCGTTCTTATTGACCGCTCCGTCGTTGCGGACCCCGCAGCCGTGGCCGACGAAGTGACGGGGATCTCAGCCGGCGAATCGAGCGTCACGGCGCAATACGCGCTCAACCCGTGGCGCTGGCCCGCGAGCGCGATACCGGTTCCCGTTTCCTACAACCCGTCGAGCGCCGGCAGCCAGCCCTCGGCCGAGCCGTGGATCAAGGCCGCCATCGGCCAGTGGTCGTCCATCACGACCGCGTTTCGCTTCACCTATGCCGGGACCACGACTGCGGGCCTGGGCGCTTGCGACGGCGACGGAACGCCGGACGGGATCAACACAATCGGGTTCGCGCACGACATGACGCGCGGTGTCCTTGGCCTGACCTGCACGCTCTACACGAAATCCTGGACGCTCATGGAATTCGATATGCAGCTGAACGCAAACACAAACTGGGGCACGGCTACACCGATCGGCGGGAGC
>JAKALX010000024.1:0-12711 GCA_021823905.1 Chloroflexota bacterium
GCAGGACATGACGCGCGGTGTCCTTGGCCTGACCTGCACGCTCTACACGAAATCCTGGACGCTCATGGAATTCGATATGCAGCTGAACGCAAACACAAACTGGGGCACGGCTACACCGATCGGCGGGAGCCAGTACGACCTCCCGTCGACGATCCTCCACGAGATGGGCCATGCGGCGGGCCTCGGCCACCCGTGCGACCTTGGACGGACGGGCCAGTGCACGGCCGCCGAGCGGGCGGCGGTGATGTTCCCGGCGATCAGCCGCGGTCAGATGAAGCGCACGCTCCAGCCAGACGACATCGCCGGCCTCAGGGCCCAGTACCCCGGCGGGACGGCGCCGCCAACCCCGGCGCCCACGCCCACCCCGGTCAGCCTCCCGCCGTTCACCCGCAGCTTCGAAGTCTTCACCGTCGCCGTCGCACACGACTGAGCGCGCTCGATTCACGATTCACGATTCACGATTTCCGATTCAAAGGCCGGCCGCGCTCCAGCGCGACGTCCGAACCTCGCGAGGCTGAATCGTGAATCGGAAATCGTGAATCGTGAATTCTCAGTGCGTGTGGCCGCCGGGGCCGTGGCTGTGGCCGTGGCCGCCGAAGTCGTGCGAGTGGCCGCCGCCGAAGTCGTCGCCTCCCCCGCCGTCATCGCCGCCGCCATCTTCCCAGGGAGCCGGGCCATCGCCGATGCCCTCGGCCGCGATGCCGACGACCGCGAATCCCCCGATGACTTTCGCCGCCTGCTTCCCGCACGAGGGACAGGGAATGAGCTGGAGGACATCGGTCATCGGCATCCGCTTCTCGGTCCGCGTGCCGCACGTTGTGCAGTGGTATTCGTAGAGTGCCATGGAACGGATCGTCGGGCTCCCGCCGCCGCTGGTCAATGCCAGGACTTTATACTTGGACCAGGGCAGCACAACAATCGGGAGGGACAACCATGAACGAACAGGCGGAAGCCGCCAAGAAGTCGGCGCTCCGTATGATCCCCTACGGCCTTTATGTTCTGGCCGCGACAGACGGAAACGAGATCGGCGCCGGCGCCGTCAACTGGGTGACCCAGACGTCGTTCTCGCCACCGCTCGTGGCGATGGGGGTGAAGAAGGACAGCGGCCTCTACTCGGTCCTGAAGCAGAGTGGGCAGTTCGCGCTCTCCTTCCTTGAAAGCGGCCAGAAGGACATCGCCTTCAGCTTCTTCAAGCCGACGGCAGTCGACGGCGGCACGATCAACGGTCACCCGTTCGAAACGTTCGAAACCGGCGCGCCGGTGATCAGCGCGGCCCCGGCCTGGGTCGAGGGCCGCGTCATCGCCGAGGTCGATCTCGGCGACCATAGTTGCGTGGTTGGCGAGGTCACGAATGCCGGGAACCGGCGCGACGCGAAGCCGCTCACGCTCGAGGAATGTGGCGTGAAGTACGGCGGCTAGGCGTCCGCTCGTCGCACCTCGTAAATCGACCGGTGCGCAGCGCGCAAGACGGGCCTGTTCCCGTTGGCGACAAGCAGCACGTCGAGGTCCACGAACCTGTGGCCCTTGCGCTCGAACAGCTCGGTCACGACGGCCCGCGTCTCGAGGGTGTCGCCGTCGTACAGGAGCCCAAAGTGGGTGACCTCGCTCGAGACGTGGATCCACGGTCCCAGGCGCACGTGCTCGACGAGCACGGTGTTCGCCCGCCGCATGAGCCAGCCCGGGTGCGCGACAGCGCCAGGACCGCGGTAGAGCTCCAGCTTCTCGCAGGCTTGATCGAGATAAACGAGGTGATCGTCCTGCCGGAACGTCTCCCTGAGCGTGCCCAGGACCGTTCCTACCGCCAGCGACCGTTCGTCAGCAGGCGGACGGTCGCTGCTTCGAGCGGCCGCCGCGACCGAATCAGCCGCGGGCGCCGCGGGAACGGGAAGCCGCAGCGAGGCGGTTCCTGTCGCGCAGAGCTCGCCCGAGGGATCGTGGACCGCTAGCTCGAACTCGACGGCGGCGTCCGAAACGAAGGTCACTTTCGCGGCTACCGTTGCCTCCTCGCCTTCGTACACCGGCTTGAGGAAGCGGGCCGACATCCGGCCGTGCTCGATCCAGGGGAGGCCGAGGGCCGCGGCAACCGGGTGCGTCATGTAGGCATGGACCATCACGCCGGGGACAAGCCCGCCGCGAAAGCCGTACTGCCGGGCGATTGCGTCGTCGTGGATCTTGTTCTCCGATTGGGCGGCGTCGTTGAACGCCCGCACCACATAGGTGGGCAGCTCCTCGCCCTGGGCGAAGCGCGAGCTGAAGGCGCTAGTCACCGGGGCGATCCAGTTCGAATGGGCCGGCATGGCGCACGACCTCGCGGAACGGCTGGAACATCGTGTCGAAGCGCCGCACGTTTGCGGGCCGGTGAATCCCCTGGTGCTCGCAGGCCGAACCCACCGAGCAGCTGGCGCAACAATAGGCGCGCCCCGCCATCAGGTGCGGAGGCGTGGTGTAGGCCGCATTGCAGCGGACGCAGCGAGCGATCGAGTCGTCGGCCATGGCTTCTCCAGCGTCTTTCGTACGCCGTTCCCGGCGCAGGCACATTGTGCTCCGGTCCACGGGACGGAGAAAGACGGCTCGCGCCGCCGCCCTGGATCCGCCATGCTTGTTTTCATGGTGCGCATCAACCGCGTCTACACCCGCACAGGCGACACTGGAACGACGGCCCTCGGCGGCGGCCAGCGCATCGCGAAGGACAGCCTCCGGATCGAGGCGTATGGCACCGTCGACGAGCTCAACAGCGTGATCGGCGTCGCCGTCGCGTCCGGTCTGCACGAGTCGATGCAGCCGATGTTCTTCGTCATCCAACAGGTGCTCTTCAACCTCGGGTCCGACCTTTGCATCCTGGAAGAGGACAAGCAAAAGTGGCCAGTTCCCGGTGTGGAGGCGCGGCACGTCGAGCAGCTCGAAGGCTGGATCGACGGCTGGAACGCCGATCTGGAGCCCCTCAAGAGCTTCATCCTGCCTGGCGGGGATGTCGCCTCGGCGCAGCTTCACGTCGCTCGCACCGTCTGCCGGAGGGCCGAGCGCCTTGTCATCGCGCTCTCACGGATCGAGCCGGTCAGCGCGCAGGTAGTGCCCTACCTGAACCGGCTCAGCGACCTGCTCTTCGTCGCAGCGCGCTACCAGGCAAAGCTCAGCGGCGCGGGCGACATCCTCTGGGACAGCCGGGGCTACTGATCACGCCGGCGCGAGCGCTCCCGATTCCAGCCAGAGCGACAGGTCGTCCATCTTCGCGAACGCATGCGGCAGGAACCCGGCGCCCGGGATTGTGGCGACCACCTTCGCGCTGGTACGGGTTTCACCTTCGCTGAAGGTCGCGCCCAGCACGGAAACGACAGGGATGTCGATGACCGGATCGTGGGGCGAGTCCCGGAAGGTGATCGCACCCGCGCCTCGGGCCAGTCGATGCGTCTGCCCCCGATGCGTTACCTGGACGAGCTCGGGATCGTGCGCGAAACCAGCGCCGTCGGCCGAAGGCATGAACTTGACGTAGTAGTGGCGCGTTAAGCTCTCCCGCTGGACCGGCTGCGGCTCCTCGTCGAACGTCCCGCGAATGTCGATATAGGTGATTCCATGCCGCGAGACCGTTCCCCGCACGTGCGACAGACGGGTCGTGTCGAGCGTCACCTCGGCCAGCTTCTTTGGCTCGGCGTAGAGCTCGCGCCCGAAGATGACCGCCGTGTCCGTGGTCATTGGCATGGTCACGCAGAAGAGGCCGTCCTCACCATTGAAGCGGCACGCCAGGTTGAGCGAGGCGCCGTCGAACGGCCCGACGCAGTTCGAGGCGCCGGTCTGGAAGACCGCGATCGTCGCCAGCGGCTGCTCCGCCGGCTGGAGCGGCGCCGGCAGCAGCTCCGCGATCACCTCCCGGTCGGTCTCGAAGCTGACCGCGAGGGTGCGGGAGCGCAGAAACGCGGGCTCGGCCAGCGCACGCTGCAATCGGGCGATCTGCTCGGGCGTTTTCACATAGCGCGTACGGGGCATTCGTCACCTCCGCGCGCAGCTAAGCACAAACCGGGCGGGGTGCACAGGCCCTACCGCTTGAGGCGGACGATCGGCCCTTCGCTGAAGAGGCCGGCGACGCCAACCCCCAGCCGCTCGTGCACGCTGAGGGGGATGCCGAGATCAGCAAGGTAGAGCTCGCCGGCGTGGCCGCGCGCCTCGGCCTGCAGCACTCCCCGCTTCGGCAGATCCAGCATCAGCGTCGTGGCGGCGGAGATCGCCGGCGACGAGACCGCGCCGGTCGTCGCGTTGATCCCGGTGGGGACGTCGAGCGCGAGGATCGGCTTCCGCGAGGCGGCGGCCAGCTCGGTGGCCGCCGCGGGAATACCCAGCGGCGGACCTTCCAGGCCATAGCCGACGAGCGCGTCGATGATCAGCTCCGCTCTAGCCAGGTGATCCTCAACGGTGACCGCCGTGTTGTCCGCGTCACCGGGCTCGATGATCCCGCTCGCGCGGCAGATGGCGATTGCGCGCCGGACCGCGAAGCTGCTCTCGCTCTCGACGTCGGCGAGCACCGGTTCGACCTGGAAGCCCCAGTTTGCCAGGTGGCGCGCCGCCGCCAGACCGGCGGCGCCCTTGTTGCCGCCGCCGGCAAGAATCACGACAACCTGCCCGTGCCCGCGGCCGCCGAGCATCTGGAGCACCAGCTGGGCGCAGGCACGCCCGGCGTTTTCCGCGATCTGGAGGATGTCGAGGCCAAAGTCCTCCTGCGCCATGCGCTGGATCTCGCGCATCTGATTGGCCGTGACAGACGGCACGTCGGTCACCTTCCGCTGCGGGAACCCGCCCGGATCAGCCTTCACGGCCATCGGCAACCGCTCCCGGCGTCGTGGCTGTTCAAGACGCGCATCCGACAACCTCCCTCACAGGCAACGTCCGGAAGTCTAGCGGCGATCCGGCCATGGGTCACGGGTCAGTCTTCGTCGGGGAACGTGGCGGTGATTCGCGCCGAGATCCCACCGCGCGTGTTGAACTCGCCCGAAACCTGCGCCCACTTCGGCGCGATGGCCGCCACGATGTCGTCGAGGACCGTGTTGACCACGTCTTCGTAGAAAATGCCGCGGTTGCGAAAGCCGTTGAGGTAGTACTTGAAGCTTCGCAACTCGATGCAGCGTTCGCCTGGAATATAGGTAACCGTGAGGGTTCCGAAATCAGGGAGTCCGGTCATCGGGCAGACGGAAGTGAACTCCGGAGCGGTGAACTCGATCTCGTATTCGCGCCCGGGGAAGCGGTTCTCGAAGCTGTCGATGGTGCCGTCGGTCTTGTAGACGTTTTTCGATGTCGCCATGCGCCAAGCGTCCGCCCCGGCGCCACGATCGTGCAAGCTCATTCCCAGACGGCCACCGGGTTCAGGTGGGTCGTTCGGTCGTAGACGTCGATCCCCTCGGCGCGCTTCAACGCGATGACGACCGCGTAGGTCAGCGGCGTCGCGAGCACTTCGAACCCAACCTTGAACAGCCACTGCTTCCAGATCAGGGGCCAGAGATCGATTCCCTGCCTGCCGGCGAAGGCGATCGTGATGAAGATCAGCGAGTCGAGCCCTTCGCCCACGATCGTCGAGCCGATCGTGCGCGACCAGAGGAAGCGGCCGTCGGTCGCGACCTTCATCCTGGCAAGGACCATTGAGTTGGCGAACTCGCCGGCGAGGAACGCCGTGAAGCTCGCGGCGAGGATCCGCCAGGTTTGTCCGAGGATGGCATCATAGGCAGCCTGGTCCGTCCAGAACGGCGCGGAGGGAACGTGCTGGGCGGCAACAATTGCGCCCACGGCCAGTGCGTTCGCGAGAAACGCGGACCAGATGACGCGGCGGGCAGCCGAATAGCCGTACACCTCGGTAAGGATGTCGCCGAAGATGTACGAGACCGGGAAGACGACCACGGCGGCAGGCAGGAAGAAATCCGGGATGGGGCCGGCGACGCCGCTGAAGTCGGCCAGCTTGACGGCGATGATGTTCGAAGCGATGAGCGCCCCGGTGAACAACGCGGCGACGAGCATGAGGAAGCGGGGCTGTGGCGGCAGCTTATCGTGCGAAGGCATAGGCGGGAGTCTGCCGAGGCGGCGCTCGCCGCGCAAGCGCCGGGCGCCTGGACCCAGCCGGCGCCACTCCCGCCAGCGACTGGTAAACGGGCGGCCACATAATCGCGGAGCGAACGGCGCGCCAAACCGTCGCATCCCGAAGCTGGCCGTGACGATAACCGCCTCCCATTATCAAGCGTTTGTGAATGTCACTCGTATACGTCATAAGTTACTGGCAAGCGGCGCCGGCGGCGGGTACATTTCGCGGCGTTGGAGGCGGGGTGGTTGGGAGCCACCCGCGGCGCTCTCGAAAGCGTGGCGCAAGCCGCCGCTGCGGGAGCACCGCCGCCGTCACCAGGGATTCGTCCCTGGGGGAACCTCCCGGTTCCCACGATGGCAGCCGGCGGCGGCCGCACCGGGCTTCGGTCCGAGACGGCTGGCCGGGGGCGAGGCGCCGAAAGGCGTCTGCGGCGCCCGGCGCGTCGAGCCTCGTGCTCGTCGCCCTCGCCGGGATTGCGAGATGTTCGGGTCGCTGCGCTCTGCGCGCCCCTGGATGTCGAGCAGGCTCCCGATTGACGACCTCCGACACAACCACGAGGGGCGCTCACGGGCCGCAAGGCAATCGGAGCGCCCCTCTGGCGCTTAATCGCCAGGCCGCATCGGCCGTATCCCACGCAGCAGCGCCTCGATGCCGGCGAGCGTGTCAAAGGGTGTCGATTTCTGCGTCGCGACGCTCCCGACGCCGATGGGCGCGTCGACAGTCATTACTCGATCGGCGGTCTCGATCCAGCCGACCGCCACGTCGAACGGCTCCAGGGCCTGGTCAAGGTACGCTCCAGATGCCTTGTTCGCTAACGAAAATCTCGTTAGCCTGACCCGATGAAGGGCGAAATCCAGAACGCGGCCGAACGCATCATTGCCCGCTTTGGCGGCCAGAGCGCGCTCGCGCGCCTCCTCGGCCGGCGCCAGAGCACGATCCAGCACTGGGCGCGCACGGGCAGCATCCCGGCCCAATGGCACCGCGTTCTCATGGTTCTCGCCCGCGAAAGAGGTGTGATCTTGGAACCCAAAGACTTCGTCGCGGCCTCCCCGCACGAAATCAAGCCGGCCGGCGGCCGTCTCGGCGTCCTGGTCGTCGGCCTCGGCGCCGTCGCCACAACGTTCATGGCGGGTGTCGAAAATGCCCGGCGCGGCTATGGCAAGCCGATCGGCTCGATCACCCAGATGGGCACGATCCGCCTGGGCAAGCGCACGGAGCACCGCTCGCCGCTGATCAAGGAGTTCGTTCCCCTGGCCGAGCTCGACCAGCTCGTCTTCGGCGCCTGGGATCCGATCCCCGACAACGCCTACCAGGCCGCGCTCAAGGCCGGCGTGCTCGACAAGCACGAGCACATCGAGCCGATCAAGGACTTCCTCACGTCGATCAAGCCCATGCCGGCGGTCTTCGACCAGTATTACGTCAAGCGGCTCGAGGGCACGAACGTCAAGCAGGGCAAGACAAAGCTCGAGCTCGCCGAGCAGATCCGCAAGGACATCCGCGACTTCAAGGCGAAGAACAACTGCGACCGGCTCGTCATGATCTGGGCGGCTTCGACCGAGATCTTCCTCCAGGAAGCCGCCTGCCACCAGAACCTCGAGGCGTTCGAGGCGGCGATGGAGACCAACGACATCAACATCGCGCCCTCGATGCTCTACGGCTACGCCGCGCTCATGGAGAACGTCCCCTTCGCCAACGGTGCGCCGAACCTGACCGTCGACATCCCCGCGCTGCTCAAGCTCGCCAACGATCGCGGCGTGCCGATCGGCGGCAAGGACTTCAAGACCGGCCAGACGCTGCTGAAGACGGTCATCTCACCCATGCTCAAGGCGCGCATGCTCGGCGTGGCCGGCTGGTACTCGACGAACATCCTCGGCAACCGCGACGGCGAGGTGCTCGACGACCCGGAAAGCTTCAAGACGAAGGAAGAGTCGAAGCTCGGCGTGCTCGAGTACATCCTCCAGCCCGACGTCTATCCCGAACTCTACGGCGACATCTACCACAAGGTTCGGATCAACTACTACCCGCCGCGAGGCGACGCCAAAGAGGGCTGGGACAACATCGACATCTTCGGGTGGATGGGCTACCCGATGCAGATCAAGATCGACTTCCTCTGCCGGGACTCGATCCTGGCGGCGCCGCTCGTCCTCGACCTGGCGCTCTTCTTCGACCTCGCCTCACGGGCGGGCATGAAGGGCATCCAGGAGTGGCTTTCGTTCTACTTCAAGAGCCCGCAGCACGCCCCGGACCTCTATCCCGAGCACGACCTCTTCATCCAGCAGACGAAGCTGAAGAACACGCTTCGCTACATGATGGGCGAGGAGCAGATCACCCACCTGGGGATCGAGTACTACGAGGACTGAGAAACGCCTTCTCAGAGAAGCGTTTTGAACTCGCCCACGGTCAGGCCGGCGTCTTTGACGATGCCGGCCATCGTGTATGCGTTCACAGGGTCGTGCGGTCCGCCATCGCCGCCAGGTACTCCCGAATCGCGCCGGCGATGTTCTCCAACGCCTCGTCGCGCGTTGCTCCCTGCGACCAGCAGCCGGGGAGCGACGGGCACGAGACGCTGAAACCCTCTTCAGATTCGGTCAGGACGACGCGATAGCGGAGGATTTGCACGCTCGCATGCTACTCCTCGCTGACATCACCAGGATCTGGAGGCGCGCTCAGCCCTTCTCAACGCGGCGGGAAAGCCACTCGCCCCACAGGGCATCCCGCTTCTTCGCCCCGCGCCGGTAGCCGATCTGGCCGCCAATAAGCGTGCCGAAGAACTGGGCGAGCGCATAGCCTCCGAACAACAGCACGGCGAATCCCACCGCGGGGTGTCCCAGCGGTCCCGGCCCCCAGACTTCGAGCACGACGAAGAGGATCGACGCGACGATGAGGCCAACGAAGCCGAGGCCGTAGACCCAGCGCGCCTCGGTGTCGCGCTTCGCCTTGTAGAGACGAAGAACGTCCTGCGGGATCTCCTTGACCGTGCCCGTCTGCTCAATGGTCGCTTCGCAGAACGGGCAAACCGCATCGGTTTCGCGGAGCCGCGCGTAGCAGAAGGCGCAGAAGCGCCCGGCCGCCGGCACCTTCCGCGCGAGCCGCTCCTCCATCTTCTCCTGGAGCCGGTCGAGGTAGGGATACGGCGAGACATAGCCTGCTTCGCCGGTGAGTTCGGGCGCCTGGGTGATGGGGGTGTCGGCCATGCGCTCCTAGCGAACCATCGTTCATGGCGGGGGGCAACTCAAGGCCCCGCATTGAGCCGCCCAGCGATCGCGCGCAGCGTCTCCACCAGGAACGGCCGCTCGCGCTGGACGCCGCGCTGGCGGAGGCGGCTCGCTCAGACTAGAAGATGACGGGGAGCCCCTCGCGGCGGGCGCGCCAGTCGAGCATCTGGCGGATGGTGTGGGCGGCGCGCTGCACCGTCGGGTACGCCGCGATTCCTTCGGCGAAGGCGGCGGTTGCCTCGCGGTTGGCCGTTTCGCCGAACGCGCGCTGAATGTAGAGGATGGGGACGCCGATCCCGGCCTGCAGGGCGGCGAGCTGCTTCGCCCCGTCCTTGGCTCGCTCCATCTCGGTGGCGGCGCGCTCCTCGGGAGACTTGCCGGCGTCGGGATCGGAGTTCGGGGCGCCGCGGCGGCCGCGGCCACGCCAGGCCGTTGGATCACCCCCGAGGGTGGTGCTGAAGACAACGTCGTAGAAGCCGGAATCGCAGAGGATGTGCATCATGCGCTCCCGCTGCTCGCGGTCGCGGGGGCTGGCGTCGATCGGGTTGTTAACGCTGGTGCCGGCCACGGGGATGAATTCGCGGATCTGACGCTTGGCTTCCTCGGGCGTTTCGGGGAGTTCGAGGTCCTGGGCGGCGATCGCGTCGGACGAAAGCACGGCGAAGCCGCCGGGCCCGCCAACGAGGATGACGCGGCGGCCGGCGACGGTTCGCGCGCTGGTCGCGACGGCCACCGTGAGATCCTGCAACTCATCCATTGAGTCGACGCGGATGGCGCCCGTCTGGCGGCATACCGCCTCGAACACCTCGCGCGATCCGGCGAGCGATCCGGTGTGTGAATTCGCGGCGCGGGCGCCGGCGCCGGTAAGCCCTCCCTTGAGGATGATCGTCGGCTTGACCGCCGCACAGCGCTTGAGCGCCGCGAACAGCTCGCGGCCGTGCGACACGCCTTCGAGGTAGGAGATCACGACATCCGTGTCGGGATCCGTCGCCGCGTAGTCGAAGAAGTCGTGGGCCTTGAGGTCGGCGCCATTGCCGAAGGACACGGCCTTGGAGAAGCGAACGCCCCGCGGGGTCAGGCTACGGATGATCTCGCTGGCGTTGGCGCCGGACTGGGAGATGAGGAAGACGTTGCCGGGCTCCATCGGGAACTCGCCCGAGAAGGTCATGCCGCTGGCGGGAACATAGAGGCCGAGGCAGTTGGGGCCGATGGTTCGGATACCGGCGGCTCGCAGCTTGGCGACGGATTCCTGCTCGACGCGAGCCATCTCGGCGTCGCCGGTCTCGGAGAACCCGGCCGTGAACAGGTGGAGCGAGCGGATGCCCTTGGCGACGCACTGGTCGACGAGCTGCGGCACGACGGGAGCGGGAACCAGAGAGATGACGTGGTCGACGGCTTCGGGCACGTCGAGGAGCGTGTGGTAGCAGGGCAGATCGCCGATCCGGTCGGCCTTCGGGTTGATCAGGAACATTCGCGAGGTGTCGTAGCCGGAATCGATCAACGACTGGTGGAACATGGCGCCCCAGGCGTCGGCCTTGGAGGGGACGCCGAAGAGGGCAACGGTGCGGGGGTGGAAGACGGGATCGAGGGGGTGGCTGCTCATCAAAACCAATCCGGCTAGGCGCCGGCGAGGCCGGTCGCTTGCCATGTAAGTGGTGTCGAGTGTAGCCGGGCGGCCGGCTACGGGCAGACGGCCCGGGCGCGGCTCGCGTTCCTTCAAGGCGTGGCCGCCGTAAAGTTGAGCGCGTGCTCGAGTACTCCGACTTCGAACTGCTCGCGGTCGAGCTCCTGTTGCTTGCGTCGCTGGTAGCGATCGCGGCGCGGTACCTTCGCCTTCCGTACACCGTCGCGCTGGTGGTGGTTGGCTTCCTGGCCAGCCTTGGGCAGTTCTTCGACGTCACCCTCAGCCGAGATCTGATCCTGCTGGTGTTCCTTCCTCCCCTGCTGTTCGAGGGCGCGATCAATATGGATCTGGGAGAGTTGCGGCGAAGGTGGACGCAGGTCGCGCTGCTGGCGCTCGCCGGGACCGTCATCACGGCGGGCGTGGTGGCGGCGGCTCTGACCTTGTTGACCGACCTGCCATTCAAGTACGGTCTGCTCCTCGCAGTGATGCTCGCCCCGACGGACCCCGTGAGTGTCCTCGCCACCATGAAGGAACACGGAGTGCCAGCCGGCCTTCGGACGCTGCTGGAGGGCGAGTCGATCTTCAACGATGCCCTGGGAATCGTGCTCTTCACGATCGCGCTTGCTTACGCGGTCCCGGAGAAGCCCGGCGAAGCGATCGGATGGCCCCATGCGCTCCGGGACTTCGGCGCCGAGATCGCGATCGGCGTGGGCGTGGGAGCCGTAGCGGGCTACGGGATTCATCGGCTCATGCGGCTCCTGGACGACCACCTTGTCGAGATCACGCTGTCCGTAACGCTCGCGTTCGGGTCGTTCCTGATTGCTGATCGCCTTGGAGGGTCGGGAGTGATGGCGGTGGTTGTCGGGGGCCTGCTCATCGGCAACTACGGAACCTACCGGGCGATGTCGGCTTCCTCGCAGGCCGTGATGGCCGAGGTCTGGGAAGTGGTGGCGTTCCTGTTGAACTCTGCGCTGTTCCTGCTCATCGGGCTCGAGTTCGAGGTCCGGAACCTTTCCGACGGGAGTACCATTTCAGCGGCGATTGTGGCCACGGCGGCGCTGCTCGCAGGACGGGCGATCGCCGTCTACGGGCTGCTGCTGCCGTTTCGCCGGCCACGGGGGAGTCTGTGGGTCCCGGGAGCCTGGCAGCACGCAATTTTCTGGGGCGGGCTCCGTGGCAGCATCCCCATCGCACTCGCACTCGGCCTGACCGCAACGCAACGCAATCTCGCCGGCGTCGACGCGGTGACGGTCGTCTTCACGGCGGTCCTGCTCTCGCTCGTCGGCCAGGGCATCTCGTTCGCGCCGTTGCTCGGCAGGCTCGGGCTGGCAAACGGCGGCGGGTAGGCGGGCCAGCGGCCGCGAGGCTCGCCGGTCGCGGCCGGAGATCGCCGGCCCGAGAGCTTTCCAGGTCATTTCGCCATCCGGCCTAGACTTGGAGTCCTATGTTGCACGGCAGAGAGTCCCGGATGCGCACCAGGCTCGCCGGAGTGGCCGTGGCCGGCTCGGCCGTCCTGTTGCTCGTGTTTTTCGGCCTCCGCTGCTCCCTTGGCGAGAGTGCTGCGCCACCCACGCCCGTGGCCATGGAGGTCGCCCGGGTCCCGGCGGCGCCACCCGCGCTTACGCTCGCGAACCTGGGCGTCCGGCTGGCCTATGCCCGTGTCGACCGGTCGGGAGCCGGCACGCTGGTCATCCACAATCCCGACGACTCGACCATCGACGTCCGTGAGGCGCACGGCGTTTTCACGGGTATTGCCTGGGCTCCCGACGGCAGCCACGTGGCCGCGAGCTTTGGGCCCTCGCCAGACGTCCAGGACA
>JAKALX010000024.1:12721-16867 GCA_021823905.1 Chloroflexota bacterium
ACATCTACCTGGTCAACGCCGACGGCACGAACCTCAAGCGTCTGACGGCCGGCGGCCAGGCCAGGCAGCCGACGTGGTCGCCGGACGGGCTTACGATCGCCTTTGTCGCCGGCCCCGTGGCCGGGCCCGGGACGGTCTCAACCACGCGAGCGGACGGGGGAGGTTCGAAGCCACTGGCCCAGGCTCCCGGCCAGCAGGATCCCGCGTGGGCTCCCGACGGCTCGGTGATCGCCGCGTCCGGCGAGCCGGGTACCATCGTCCTGCTCGCGCCCGCAACCGGCGCTCAGACCGGCGCGGTCCAGCTCTTGCGAGATTCCGCCCCGTCGGTCACGTCGATTTCCTGGGCGCCCGATTCGACTGCCGTCGCGGCCGTCGTCCTGCGCGGCGCCAACCTCGCGGTCGTCGTGCTCGCCGACAACCTGACCACCCAGCGGCAGGTTGGCGCGGCAATCCTCGGTCACCCGGACGATCCTGCGTGGCCACATCCCTCGTTCGCCCTTGGCGGCTCGAAAGTGATCGCGGCGTCGGCCGCCAGCGGCGACATTCTCGTCTTCGACATCAACGCACTGCCAACCGACAGCCTGTCCGGTCCGACCGCGGGCGCGGTCCAGGTGCTCGTTCCCGCTCCAACGGGCGACCGCCTGGCGTATCCCGCCGTCAGCCCAATTGACGGGAACAGGAGCTCCGCGATCACGTAGCGAGCGACGGGTGGCCCCGGGATCCTGATGCGGCTCACCCTCCAGTCTGTAGACTTGGCCCACCCTCGGACACGAAGGGGGATGGAGGAGGCGCCCGTGTCGTGGCAACCTGAGATCGACGAACTGCGTCGGCGTGCCGAGATGGGCCGCCAGATGGGCGGGCCAGAATCGATCGCGTTCCACAAAGGCCGCGGGAAGCTCACCGTCCGCGAACGCCTCGATCTGTTGGCCGACCCCGGAACCTTCACGGAGACGGGCGTGCTGGCTGGCCGGCCCGAGTGGGACGGCGCGGAGCTACGGAGCCTGACGCCGGCGAACTCGGTCACCGGGATCGTCAAGATCGACGGCCGCAAGGTTGTGGTGCACGGCGGCGACTTCACGATTCGCGGTGGCTCGGCGGACGGTTCGGTTGCCGACAAGAGCGGGTGGGCCGTGGGCCAGGCGTATTCGAACCGGCTCCCGTTTGTACGGCTGCTGGACGCCACCGGCGGCAGCGTACGGACCTTCGAAACCATGGGCCGGACCTACCTGCCGGCCAACGACCGGGTGCTCGACGTCGAGCTGCTGCAGCGGGTGCCGTGCGTGTCGGCGGTGATGGGATCGGTAGCCGGGTTGCCGGCCGTCCAGGCGGCGATGTGCCATTTCAACGTCATGGTGAAGGCCACGAGCCAGCTCTTCGTGGCCGGGCCGCCCGTGGTGAAGGCCGCGCTCGACATCGACATCACCAAGGAAGAGCTCGGCAACGAGGACATCCAGGTTCGCCAGTCCGGAGTTGTCGCGAACCTGGCTGAAGACGAAGCGGACGCGCTTGCCCAGATCCGCCGGTTCCTTTCCTACCTTCCCCAGAACGTCTGGCAGATGCCGCCGCGGACGGAGCCGAACGACCCGCCTGACCGGCGCGAGGAAGAGCTGCTGGCGATCGTGCCGCGCGACATCCGGCGGGCCTACAACCCATACCGGATCCTGGAGATGGTCCTCGACCGCGACTCGTTCTTCGAGATCCAGCCGCTGTTCGGGCGGGCGAAGGTCACCGGGCTGGCCCGCGTGAACGGGTACCCGGTTGGCGTCATGATCAACAATCCCCGCTACCTCGGCGGCTCGATGGACAAAGCCGCCGGGGAGAAGACCGCGCGGCTGCTCCAGCTCTGCGACACGTTCCACCTTCCGCTCGTCCACTTCTGCGACGAGCCGGGTTTCATGGTCGGGTTGGACGAAGAGAAGAAGGGCATCGTGCGGGCCGGCGCGAGAGTCGTCTCGCTGCTGTCGCTGTCGCAGACGCCCTACATGACGTTCATCGTGCGCCAGGTCTACGGCGTGGCGGGCGGGCTACACTACCGCGGCGGAACGGCGATGTACCGCCGCTTCGCGTGGCCGTCCGGTCACTGGGGCTCCATGCACATCGAGGGCGGGGTGTCGGCGGCCTACCGCCGGGAGATCGAAGCCGCGGACGACCCGGCAGCCAGGCGGGCCGAGATCGAGGCGCGTCTCAACGCGCTGCGCTCGCCGTTCCGGACGGCGCATTCGTTCGCGGTGGAAGACATCATCGATCCGCGCGACACCCGGCCGCTGCTCGTGGACTTTGTCGAAGACGCGCAGGAGATACTGGCGTCTCAGCTTGGACCAACCAGCCGGATCGCGTTCTTGCCCTGATCCCCGGAGCCAGCGTCGTCTCCTCCCCTGGGCATATCGGCTGACGTGACAGTGTGTCAGGCCCAGGGCTCTCCGAAGCGCTCACGAAATGCCACTTCTCCGAGGTGGCGGCGGCGGTTGCGGCCATACGGCTGATCCGGCCAGCCCAACGGGACGATGGCGTGGACGCTCATCGAGTCGGGCAGGCCGAGGAGCGGCCGGATCTCGGCTTCGCGGCTCTTCCAGCGCGTGGTGAGCACCGACCCGAGGCCGAGCGAATGCGCGGCGAGAAGCAGGTTCTGAACCGCCGGGTAAATGGAGGCTCCGAGCGCCGCCGCGGCCGCTTCGCCTTCGCCGAAGACCCGTTCCGAGCAGATCGCGATGAGGACGGGCACGTCCTTCCATGGCGTCCGCTCTGGAGCCCCGGAACCGTACAACTGGGTACCAAGCTGGTCGAAGATCTCGCCCAGCCGGCGCTTTGTCTCGGGATCCCGAACAACAACGAACCGCCACGGCTGAACGTTGCGAGCGCTGGGCGCGCGAGTGGCAGCGCTGAGGATCCTGGCGATGACGGAATCGTCGACTGGCCGGTCGGTGAACTTGCGTACGGCTCGCTGGGTAGCGAGCAAGCGTTCCAGCTCTTCGAACTGCATGGCGTGCTCCGTGCGTGAGCGTGCTCCCGTGGGCGCCCAGCGTCAGCCACTGTAGCAGTCCGCGACGGGGCATGGGGGATCGGCCGAGAGCACCCGCCCGGAAACCAGGGGTCCGGCCAAGCGACGACCGTGTTCGGCATGCGATCTGCCGTCTGACGGCAAGCAGGGCTACAGTACGCCGGACAACCACGCGCTTCGTGGTTCCTCGGATTCGGAAGGGGAAAAGGAATGCGGCTCGAAAACAGGGTGGCAATCGTGACGGGAGGAGCCCGCGGAATCGGTGCGGGCATCGCGCGGGCGCTCGCGGCGGAAGGAGCGAAGGTCGCAGTGGTCGACCTTGACGAAGAACAGGCCGGAAAGACGGCCGCGGCGCTCGGGACCGAGGCCATGGCACTGCGCGCCGACCTGGCCGAGGAGGCGGAGGTCGACGGCGTGGTCGCCGCCGTGGTTCGCCGCTTCGGCCGCCTCGACATCATGGTGAACAACGCAGGGGCCGGGCGTGCGCCGGTCGACCAGAGCACCGAAAACTACGGCGCGAAGGCGGCGAAGCTCGACCAACGCGCCTGGGACGAGCAGGTAGCCCAGAACCTCAGGACCACGTTCCTGGGCACGAGGGCGGCAACGCCCCATCTGCAGTCGAGGGGCGGCTCGATCGTCAACATCGCGTCGATCGCCGGACTCTCCGCGAGCCCAACGCTTCCCGCCTACGCGGCGGCCAAGGCGGGCGTCATCTCCTTCACGCGAACCACGGCGCTGGAGCTCGCGCCCGCGAACATCCGGGTGAACGCGATCTGCCCCGGGCTCCTCTGGACGCGCGCCTGGGAGGGGCTGGCGACGGGAATGAAGCAGCGAGTCCCGGGATTCGCGGACATGGAGATCCGCGACATCTTCCTCGACGTCGTGAAGCGAAGCGTGCCGCTCGGCCGCGAACAGACGCCGGACGACATCGGCAAGCTGGCGGCGTTCCTCTGCTCCGACGACGCGCAGAACATCACGGGGCAGATCATTTCCGTCGACGGCGGGATCACGCTTCGCGGAGGCTAGCGAGGCCGAACAGCTACGCCAGGAACAGCGCCGGTTCCGCGAGCAGCTCCATCAGGCGGGCGGCCCAGCGGGCCGCGGGAGCGCCGTCGACGACGCGGTGGCCTTCGGTAAGGCTGAACGGC
>JAKALX010000408.1 GCA_021823905.1 Chloroflexota bacterium
GACCGCCGACGCCATCGGCTCGACCTGAAAACCCTGGTCGTAGGAGACCGTCTCAATCACGATGTCAGCACTGCCTGCCAAGGGAGATTGGCCCGGCCCAGTGACGGCGATGACAGTGGCACCAGAGTCACGCGCAAGCTCGGCACATCTGATCGTGTCGATGGTGCGGCCACTGTGCGACACCGCGATCAGGGCATCGCCGGAATGCAGGTTTGCCGCTGCCATGACCTGTGCATGGCTGTCCGTAGGGGCGTATGCCACCACGCCAAGCTTGCGAAGCTTGATTGCTGCTTCGGCCGCGACCAGTGCCGCCGTGCCCGCCCCGACACATTCGACCTGCGCGGCATTCACCAGGGTATCCACGGCCGCCCGCACTGCGGTGATGCTGAGGGTCCGTTTCGTTTCGACGAGGGCAAGGACGTTCGCTTCCAACAAGCTATTGACCGTGACCTCGTCTGGCCCGCTGTCCTCGGTAGCGTGCTCCCCGGCATCGGCGCCTGAAGCGCGCACCGAAGACAAGACGGCCTCACGTGCCAGAGCAAGCCGCAGTTCCTGATAGCCCCTGAATCCGAAACGGCGGGAGAGCTGTGAGACGGTGCCAGGAGACACGCCCGTCGCCTCAGCCAGTTCGGTAATCGTGTAGTCGCTGGCCACGTCGATGTTGCCCAGGAGGAAGCTCGCAAGCTTCGCCTGGGCTGGCGGTAACTCGGATGCCTCGTGCGCGATCCTGGCACGCAGACCGATCTTGGTTGTCGCGTGCACGCTCGATGTGGTCAATCTGGCCCTCCGGATCCCTCAGCAGGCGACGGACCGATGTCCGGCATGGGTGCATCGGTCGTGAACGTCTTGCGCCTAGACGTAACCGCAATCGCGGGCGATCGCTGCCGCTCCAGCCAATCCTGCGTCATCACCCAGCGAAGCCGAAACCACGGACACGCGCCGCGCGGCTGTCGGAATAGCCCTTAGGCGAACGTCGTTCTCAAGCGCAGCGAGGTACGTGGCGCCGCCGGCGCGAGCGATTGAGCCGCCTACAACCAACAGGGTCGGATTGAACGCATTTACGTAGCCGACGACTGCGGCTGCTATGGCACGCTGCGCCCGCCCCAGGATCGCGGCCGCGATGGGGTCACCTCCATTCGCCGCGGCTGCCACGTCAGCCGCGGTCAGGGTGTGGTCGGGGGCCTGCCGCACCAACTGTGCCAGGCTGTCGCCGCGCCCGGCCAGAGCCATTTCGGTGGCCAAGCGGCCAATAGCGTAGCCTCCCGCGATGGCTTCGAGATGCCCGAGCGCGCCGCACGGACAGACGACGTTCGCCTCGGTCGCCGGCATGTGGCCGAGTTCGCCCGCGAGTCCATCCGCGCCGGCGATGAGCCTTCCTCCGGACACCACGGCGGCGCCGATGCCTGTTGAGACGGTCAAGTAGACGAAGTCGGCGCTACCACGGGCCGCTCCAATCGATGCCTCGCCTCGGGCCGCGACTACCGTGTCGCGCGCCAGCACGCAAGGGAGTGCGAAGCGCTCCTGAACGAGGTGCACCAAAGGCAATCGGTCGTATCTCCGATCGAACGGGGCGATTGGGTCAAGCAGTTCGCCACTGGCGGCCGACAGTGGCCCGGGGCCTGCGAGCACGATGGCCCCGACCGAAGCTCGCGCTCCCGGCGGGGCCTCTTCGAGCACCCGTCCGAGGGCGACCAGCAGTCGCTCGACGAGGGCGGCCGGCCCCTCCCGCGGCTGGCTGGGAAGCGCAACGCGAGCGTGGACCCGACCATCCTCGGAGACGAGCGCCGCCCGGAGGACGGTGCCGCCGATGTCCGCCGCAAGCACGATGCGCACGAACATTATTATAGTCAGCGATAGCGTACTTGACAATAGTGCTAGCCTCTCCAAGCGGAAGGCAGGTGGTTGATGCCTACAGGCACATTCCTGGACGACGTTGCCTCGGAGGCGGAGCTAGCCCGCCGGCTCGTCGACGAGACGCACGGCGAGCTCAGCCCGGTCCTCGCGGCAGCATCAGAGGAGGTGAAGAAGCGCCCCCTGCTGATCCTCGCCGGAATGGGGTCGTCGCTCGCCGCGGCCGCTACGGTGTGCCCGCGGCTGAACCAAAGGGGCTGGTTCGCCATCCCAATGGATGCCGGTGAAGTACTTCACCACGGCTTGCCGGGTCTCGCGGCCACGGCGACCGTGATACTCATCAGCCAGTCGGGTAGAAGCGCCGAGACCGTTCGCCTCATGACCGCCCTCCGAACGGCACCGGACTGGAGCGTCATCGCAGTCACCAACGATCTCGACAGTCCGCTCGCGAGAGGGGCCACGGTGACGCTTCCCATACGCGCGGGCGAGGAACAGGCAGTCGCGACGAAGACATTCCTAGCAACGCTGGTGGTCCTGCACGCTCTCGTTGACCGGCTCGTAGACGAGAACTGTGTCGCAGAGGAGCGACTCGGACCGGATTTGCGCCTGCTGGAGGCGACCGTATCGGATCTCGGTGCAGCAGAGACGTGGGCCGATCATCTCGCGTCGGTGAGTTCGCTCGCCCTCGTGGGCCGGGGTGCAGCTCTCGGGTTGGCGCACTACGGCTCCATCACGCTTGAAGAGACGGCGCGCCTGCCCGCACAACCTTTCGCCGGTGGTGCATTCAGGCACGGCCCGCTTGAACTCTCCGCGCCCGAGTTGGGCGTGATCGTGCTCGCGGGCGCTGAGCATACGCGGCCTCTTCAGCTTCGCCTGGCTCGAGACGCATCCCGCGCAGGAGCACGCGTCTGGATCATCGATTCCGATTCTCCTTCGCCAGTAGATCTGGACGGACTCCAGAGGCTTCGAATTGAATCGGGCGACGAACTGGGGAACCAGCTGGTCACAGCAGCGGTACTCCAGCTCTTCGCCGCTGCGCTTGCGAAACGTCGAGGGTACGAGCCTGGCGTCATGCGGCACTCGTCCAAGGTCACCGACATGGAGTAGCCAGACCAGTGGCCCTGGGACGGGCATACCGGACAGGCGACAGGACGGCCCAATGGACCGGCGCATGCGGACGATCGCGAAGGCTGTTGTCAGGGCCGGGCGCGAGACCACTTCCAGTGAGACCGCAAGAGGTGTACAGATGACACGACATCGGCGGTTCGCCGTGATTGCATCCTTGGTGGTGTCCGCCGCCATTCTGGGAGGATGCGCCGCCGGAGCCGCAGGAAGTGCCCCGTCAGTGGCATCAGTGGCTCCGTCGCTCGCGCCCGCGTCGCTCACCGTCGCTTACATGCCGACGATCGGCGCGATGGGGGTCGCCATCGCTCAGGCGCAAGGCTACTTCAAAGAGGCAGGGCTCACCGTCGACCTGAAGTCCTTCCAGACCGGGCCTGCCGCAATTGACGCGATGGCGTCCGGTGCTGTCGATCTAGGTTACATCGGGCCGGGTGCCACTTTCCTGCTGATGAAGGGCGCCGCCAAGGCTGTCATGGCCGATAGCATCTCAATGGCTGAATCAATCGTCGTGGCGAAGGGATCTGCCATAACGTCGCCAGCCAACCTCAAGGGCCAGTCTGTCCTTGTGCCGCTCGGCACCACAGGGGAAATCATTCTCTACGAAGCCCTGGCGTCTGCTGGTCTCAGCTTGTCGGACGTGAACATGATCAACATCACGCCAACGGCCGAAGCGGCGGCGTTCATCTCGAAGCGCGCGCCGGTGATGGCGGGATGGAGCCCCAACACCGACGAGGCC
>JAKALX010000409.1 GCA_021823905.1 Chloroflexota bacterium
CTCGGCGCTGCGCCCTCGCGGCCTCACCGCGTATTCGACCTCGAAGGGTGCGGTGATCGCGCTGACGCAAGCCATGGCCGTGGACCACGGGCCACAGGGCGTTCGGGTGAACTGCGTCGCGCCGGGACCGGTCTACACGCCAATGGTCTACGGCACGGGGATGAGCGACGCCGCGCGCGAGCAGCGCAGGAAAGCCTCGCTGCTGGGGATCGAAGGCACGGGCTGGGACATCGGCGGCGCCGTGCGCTTCCTCCTTTCGGACGACGCCCGGTTCATCACGGGGCAGGTGCTCGTGGTGGACGGCGGCGCGACGCTCATGGGACCGGCGCGCGACACACGCTGACGAGGAGATCGACTGATGGCACGGGTTCCCTATCTCGATCGTTCCCAGTTGGCGCCGGAAGACCAGGAGCTCCTGGCGCGCGTCATCAACCTGAACCGTGCGCTGGTGAACAGCCCGGGCGGCGCCCGGAACTTCAGCCGGCTGGGCGGCTATATCCGTTCGCGCAGTCCGCTGAACCCGCGGCTGCGCGAGATGGCGATCCTCCAGGTCGGCTACCTCGTGCGGTCGGAGTACGAGTACTCGCACCACATCAAGATCGGCCGGGAGTTCGGGGTGAGCGACGACGACATCCGGGCGATCGCAGCAGATACAGCAGGGAACACGTCGTCGCTTGCGCCGCTCGACCGGGCGGTCCTGCGCGCCGCCCGAGAGATGACGACCGGCCTCGCGGTTCGCCCCGACACCTGGGCGGAACTCGCGGCGGGGCTGAACAACCAGGACCTGGTCGATCTCGTCCTCACGATCTCCTTCTACAGCGGCGTGGTCCGGCTGCTCGCGAGCCTCGAAATCGACGTCGAGGACGAATACCGGCACTACCTCGACGAGTTCCCGCTCGCGACCGTAAAGACGTAGCTTCCTTGCCGGCGCAGGTTGATGGAGGCCGTCACCCGCGCGCTGAGGCGCGCCATGGTGGACCTAGCAGACATCTCCAACCTGTTCGGGAGCAGCACGATGGAAACGAATCGATCGAAGGGCAAGCGCGGGTGGACTCGACCCGTCCTCCTCTTCATGGCGACAGCGGCGATCGCGGTCGCCGCCTGCAGCTCGAAGAGCGACGGCGCCCGCGGCCCCTCTGGCGCGACCACCGCCAGCGCGAGCAGCACCGCACGCGACGGCATTCACAAGATCGAGCACGTCGTCGTGATCATGCAGGAGAACCGATCGTTCGACTCATACTTCGGGACGTTCCCAGGCGCAGACGGCATCCCGATGCAAAACGGTCAGCCAAGCGTGTGCGTGCCGGATCCGTCGGGCAAGAACTGCGTGAAGCCGTACCACGACGCGAGCGACCGCAACACCGGCGGCCCCCATGGTCAGCCCGACGCAACGGCCGACGTTGCGGGCGGCAAGATGGACGGGTTCATCGCTGAAGCGGAGAAGGGCAAGGCCGTGGCCTGCACCGATCCGAACGACCCGGCCTGCGCGCGGAGCGGACGGACAGACGTGATGGGATACCACGACGCGCGCGAGATCCCGAACTACTGGGCGTACGCTCAGAACTTCGTGCTCCAGGACCGCATGTTCGAGCCGAACGCCTCGTGGAGCCTGCCAGCCCACCTCTTCATGGTCTCGGAGTGGTCAGCAACGTGCGGCAAGCAGGGCGACCCGATGAGCTGCTCCGACGCGCTCCAGAGCCCGGACCGGCCACCTGACTTCCAGGCGGGGCGCCGCGGGAAAGCGCCGCAAAGGCCCGACTACGCCTGGACGGACCTTACGTACCTGCTCCACAAGAACGGGGTGAGCTGGAAGTACTACGTGGCGGAAGGAACCGAACCCGATTGCGAGGACGACCAGGCGACGTGCGTGGCGAAGCCTCAGCGCGCGGGCACGCCGGGTATCTGGAACCCGCTGCCCTGGTTCGACACGGTTCACCAGGACGGCCAGATCGGCAACATCCAGACGCTGGACCACTTTATGGCGGATGCGAAAGCCGGGACGCTCCCGGCGGTTTCATGGGTAGCGCCAAATGGGAAGACGAGCGAGCATCCACCAGCGCTCGTCAGCGCCGGGCAGGCGTACGTCACCGGGCTCATCAACGCGGTGATGCAGGGCCCCGACTGGAACAGCACGGCGATCTTCCTGGCCTGGGACGACTGGGGCGGATTCTATGACCACGTCGTGCCGCCGACGGTCGATGAGAATGGCTACGGGCTGCGCGTTCCCGGGCTCGTCATCTCGCCGTACGCGAAGCAGGGGTTCATCGACCACCAGGTGCTGAGCTTCGACGCCTACGCGAAGTTCATCGAGGACGATTTCCTCGGCGGGCAACGGCTTGACCCGAAGACCGACGGCCGCCCGGACTCGCGGCCCGACGTTCGGGAAAACGCGAGCCAGCTCGGCGACCTCGTCTCGGACTTCGACTTCAGCCAGGCGCCGCGGAAACCGCTCGTCCTCGACCCGCAGCCGACACCGGGCCCTGCGTCTCACCCCTGACGCCTACCGTTCGCTCAGGAGCGCGCTCTGGTTGAGGATATCGGAAGCACTTTCGGCCGGTATGGGCATCTCGCCAGGGCGTGATTCTGGTCACAGCAGGACGCATGGCGACCGGCAAGGATCGAGCCCATGGCAACGATCGAAATCGACAACCGGGGACTGGCGCCGCCGGAGCCGATGGTCCGCATCCTTGCGGGACTCAAGGAGCTGAGCGCTGGCGACGAGCTGGTCGCGTTGATGGACCGGGAACCGCGGATGCTGTTTCCCGAGCTCGAGCGGCGTGGCTTCGCGTGGGAGTTCGCGCCTGAAGGCGACGGCGGCGTGCTCACGGTTCGCAGGCTCGCGAGCGAATGACGGCGCGGCCGCGACCGGCGGACAGCCCGCCGCTCTGGCTGATCGCTCCGTTCTTCCTGGCGGCGCCGTTTGGACTGATGGCGGGCGGGCTGCTGCTCGCAACCTCGAACAGCGACGCCCTCGTGGCGATCAACCTGCCGCAAACGGTCGCGATCACGCACGCAGTGGTCGTCGGCTGGATCGCGACGACGATCATGGGTGCGGTTTACCAGCTCGGGCCGGTGATCATCGGCGGAAAGCTGCTTTCCGAGCGGCTGGCCCGAATCCAGCTCGTCGTCCACATCGTGGCCGTCGCCGGCTTCGTGCCTGCCGTGCGCGCCTGGAACACCGAGGCGATGGCGATGGCGGGCATTTTGCTGACGCTGTCGTTCACGCTGTTCGTGGTGAACGCGAGCGCGTGCGTCATCCGGGCGAAGGCGCGGTCGCTGACGCGGGCGTACCTGGCGGCGGCGCTGGTGTTTCTCGCCGCCACGTTTTCGCTGGGCCTGACCTATGCGATGGCGCTGCGGCACCTGTGGTTCCCGATTACGCTCGGGCGGCTGTCGGCGCACGCGCACGTCGGCCTCGTCGGGTTCATCGGGCTGACGCTGATGGGGGTCTCGTACCAGCTCGTGCCGATGTTCGCCGTCGTCCAGCACGCCCGGCAGCGGCTGGGCCGGAGCGCGCTGATCCTGACGGTAGTGTCGCTGCTGACGTTCGCTTTCGCGGTTGCACCGGGCGCCGGGCCGTGGTTGCGGGTGCTGCTGGCCGGGGCGATGGCCGTTGGACCGTCGCTCTGGGCGATCGACGAGGTGCACCTGCTTCGCCACCGCGGGAAGCGGCGGCTCGACGTGCAGGGGTACGGCACGTACCTGTCGA
>JAKALX010000025.1 GCA_021823905.1 Chloroflexota bacterium
ACACAACGAAACGTGTGCCTACATGTTTTGAGCTCGAACGACCCCGTCCCGAAAATCAAGTCACACAGAATGCTCCACTTGCAATTTCACAGTAGGCTCGCATGTGCGTTTCCGTGTGGAAGACGGGACAACGAGGCTCACCGTATGGCTGCGGTAAAGCCGTCTCGGTCTATGACGGTGCCGTCTCTGGTCGTCACCTGGATCACGTTCGATGGGTCTGACCACCTTGGTGATGCAGGATCGAATTGTGCTGAATGGGACAGGTTGAGTAACACGCACGGCGACGTAGGTTACCTTGCTGTTGTATCTCGATTCTGGATTCAGGTATGGTTTTGGAATTGAATGGTCGTCAAACCATCAGATACGACCTCTGTCGTGAATCGGGTCAAGCTAGTTAGTGTGGTGATTGATAGAAGGTGGCAAACAAGAGTTGATAGGTGGTCGTTGAAAAGTGGCTAGTCGTCTCACACGGTCGCTACAGCTTAGCGGCGCCGGGGTGCGGCGCCGGACAGAAAAGGGGACGCTAGTCGTCCCCGAACAAATCCTCGATTCCGAGCGGGCGCCGCTCGTGGGGGTTGTCGCAAGCTCGTAGCTCACCGAGGCGGTCGTCTCGAAAATACGGCCGCCCGTGGATGTAGACCACGGGCAGGCGCCGCGGGCCTCCCTCTGGTGCTGTCTCGATGTCGCTTGTGTGTTCCATGGTGTGTTCCTCCGGTGGCGGCGCCGCAGTGTCGCGGCTCCCTCCCACCGGGGGCCTCTGGAGGGAGACCCCTCACGAAACCGACCGCCGAGCCCCAACAGGGGCGAGGGTCGGTTCGATGAATGGGGTCGACCGTCCCCCGGAAGGTGGGAGGGAGCCGGCACGGAGCGCCGCCGCGAGGAACACCACCGACACACGACGGCGAGAGCGCCAGCGCGGAGAACCGCAGCTGCCGCCGGTCAGCTGGCCGGCCCCAGGTTGGAAGGCCGGGTCGCTGGAAGAAAGAAGGGACCGCTACTCGGTCCCCTCCGCGATGTCCCGGGTGACCGCGAGCACGCGCTGGAGGAGGGTGATCGCGTGCTCCAGGTCCTGACCGCGCAGGCGCCGGGTCGACTTCCATGTGCCGTCGGGTAGGCGGAAGCGCCGCTCCAGGACCACGGTGGTGAAGGCGTGCCCGTAGGTGCCCCCGTTGACCCACATGGCCGCCTGCAGGTCGCCTGCGCTGAAGCGGTGCGCGGGTCGCTGCTTCTCGGTGCCCTGGATCGGTTGTGGCCAGGCCTGGGTTGCAAATTGCATTTTCGACACCTCCTTGAGCCCCTGTGTGGGGCTTCTCTTCACTCGGGAAGAGAAGCCCCGGAGAGGCGTCGTTGCGGGGCCGGACCGGAGCCCCGACCCCGCCCGCAGGCGGGGGAAAGCTCAATGAAGGGGTGGAACGATGAGTGAACCCCTCATGAGCTTTCAGGGGCGGAGGGACGGGCCCGCATGGCTCTGGTGTTCATGCGTCCACCTTGACCGGCGAACCGGTGGCGTAGACCACCTCCGCGAAGCGAAGGAGCCGTCCGGTCCACTCGATGTAGGCTCGGGTGCCGGCTTCGTCCACGACCTGTAGGTCGTGGCCGGGGGTGCCGATGAACGAGGATTTGCCGGCAAGCTTCTCGGCGGCGGTGTTCCACTGTCTCGCTTTAAGGAGCAGCTCCTCGCGCCACTCGGGAGAGTTGAGCGTGCAGGGAGGCTCGGAGAAGATCGCCAGGCCGACCTGGCCGCGGGCGCCGGGGTCGATATTCGCAGCGAGCCAGTTGGCCAGTGAGTCCCGCCGGTACGTGTCGCGAAAGTAGCCCGCCTCGCCTGTCGGCACGGGCCAGTTGTAACCGTCGATCGAGTAGACGTCGGGAGCGTAGACGTCCATTCCCACGTGCATCACCCCTTGGCGGTGCGGGCGGCGGCCGCACCCGTCCCATGGGCAGACGGCGCGAAGAGGTCAGGGCGGATCGAGGCAAGGTACTCGCGTACCTCCTCCGGGATCTCCGCTTGCGACGGTGACGGTGCAGATGAAGAAGGGGCGTCCTCCCCCTCTTCGTCCTCTTCTTGACCGTCGCGCGAGAGCACCATGCGCTCGTAGGCCTTCTGGAGAGCCAGAATAGCCTTCGGGATGTCGTTGAGGCGCAGGTTTCCCGACGAGGCCCACTCACCGTCCTTGCGCTTGTAGCGCCGGTCCATGGTCACGGTGTGAAAGGACCCGCCCTTGGGGGTTGGGTTGCGCCACACGGCGAGCTGCACCCCTCCTGCGGATGTCTTCCACACCGGGGGCGCTCTGGCCTCCCCTTCGTTGTTGGCCTCTTTCTGGTTGCTCTGGCTGCTGTTCGCCATCTTGTGTACCTCCGGGGGACCCCGTGACGGGGCCTCTTTCCCGATTCGCGCGAAAGAGGACCCGTCGGTGGTGAGGCCGTTGGCCTCGTCGAGCAGGTTGCCCACAATCTGTGCCCAGGCCTCCAGCTCACCGTCGGAGAAGACGAAGGCCTCAGGGTCCTCCTCGTCCATCTCAGCCTCCGTGAGGTCGGCGAGTTCGCCCACCGGGTAGTTCTGCGGCCACGGTCGGAGGGCCTCGCAGGGCGGGAAGGGGTCCCGCCGCGAGGCCAAGCGCACCCAGGGGGGTGCGGGGACCTCAAGTTCGATCTCGTCCACCCACCCATCCTGTTCGATGGGTGGTCGCGACGGGGAGGGCTCGTGCTCCTCCCAGTAGCTCTCGTAACTGAACTGCTCGATCTGCGTCATGTCGATCACCTCGGAACCCCTCGTGTGGGGGCTTCTCTTCACCCTGGAAGAGAAGCCCCGGGTCACCAGTCAATCCGGGCGGCGTCTCGGAGCGGAGCCCCGACCCCGCCCGCAGGCGGGGGAAAGCTCAATGAAGGGGTGGAACGATGAGTGAACCCCTCATGAGCTTTCAGGGGCGGAGCGTCATCACGTCGATAGCGGGCGTGTCGGACGAAGGAGTCCGGACGTCCATTCCTATGGTGCTCACCTCGCGTTGGGCTGACGCGACTTCGGAGAGATCGAGGTAACTCGGCGAATGATCGACTGCGGGTCGTGATGGATCTCTTCAATGAAACAAGCCCGGCTGCACCACTCGCCCAGCGTCGATTCGTTCGTTTCACGGTACTCGATGAGTCGCAGCGGAACGTAGTCCGGCAAGACATCCTCTTGGAAGTCGAACACGTCGATGAAGGTCTTGCCGCACCGCTGGCAGATCCCGACAGGTTCGTGCACCTGCTCGCCGTCTTCTTGTGGTTCCATGCAATCGCCTCCACCCGGCGGCTCGCCGGGCTTCTCTTCAGCCTTGAAGAGAAGCCCGATGTCACGACCTCGGCCCTGCCGGTGAACGCCATCGCTCGGGTCACGAGGATGCCAGCCGGAGGGTTCGTAACGAGCTGAGTGGTCGGTAGGGCGACTCCGGAGGATGGGGCACCGGGGTCACTGCTCGTTGGTCGACGGTTCTGGGGTCGGGGCGTGAGGCGCGTCGAGGGTCTGCTGGACAGAGTGTGGGGTGTCGTGCCCGACGGTGGGGTTCAGGCGCTTGGCGAGAGCGCTGACGTCATTCCAGAAGCACTCCGGGCTGCACCATTCGCCCAGCACGAATCCATGCCAGTCATCCTCATCGACCGCAAGCCTGACCGGGTTGTGGCCGGGCAGTCGCTCGCCTTCCGGGAGGTCAGCTTCGATCAGCACGCCGTCGTCATCGGCTGCGTTGAGGTAAGGGGTTTCGCAAAGCCGGCAGACGCCGTTCAGCTCCGCCGTCGGCTTGAGCCATTCCTCCAGGTCCATTGTCGTACCTCCACCCGGCGTCCCGCCGGGCTTCTTCTCTGCTAAGAGGGAAGAAGCCCGGGGGTGACCGTCATGGTGGAACTTGGGCGATGGCTGCGGAGTTGATGCGTCGCGGGTCCCGCCGGCAGGATCCCCGTGGCGAGGCCATGACCACTCGCCTGTGGTGATAGTCATTTATATAGAATGGTTTCTAAAGGGATAGAAGGGAAGAGATAGGGGCGGACGCATAAACTCCGCACACAAAGCCGCGAATAATCCCAGAAACTGCCGAACCCCCCTCGAATTGTACCGTTCAGCTGAAGCGCAGCCGGTAGATCGTCTCCAGCACCTGCTCGTTGAACAGCAGGCTCACGGTGCTGGTGTAGGCGCGGTTGACCTTGGTCTGGATCAGCATCACCAGGCCGACGGATTGCATGTACGAGAGGTTGTTGAGGAAGTAGACGTAGGAGAAGCTCGTCTCGCCAACCTGGCGCGAGAGCTGCTCGTACGTCTGGAAGACCCGCTTGACGAAGCGCTCCCTGGTCCGCTGGACGGCGCGAAGGATGAGGAGGTTGCGGTCGTTGAGGTCGGCGACGAGGTCGATGGTGATGTCGCGTTGGGCATGGTCGAAGTTCTCCTGGATGCTCGTTCCTTCCCCGGTCACGGCGTAGAACAGCGTCTTGATGGCGACCCGCACGTCGGCGTTCGTCCTCTGCACGGTGAGTGCGGCGATCTGTGCGAGGTCCTCCTCTTTCCAGGAGTGAAGTCCGGCGGCGGCGCGCAGGGTAAGGATCTCCTGGACTTGCCGGGCGTCGTAGTTGCGCAGGTAGAGGGGATCAGCCTGCAGCGAAGAACGGACGGAGGTATCGAGTTCCGAGAGCAGGCGGGGGTTGTTGGAGAGGCAGACCACCATATAGCCGGCGTCGGCGCGGGAGAGGAAGTACAGGATGTCCTTGTTGGGGTCCTTCTTCGAGATCAGGTCCACCTCGTCGAGGACCACGACGGTGCGGCCGGGGAAGCGGCGCTCGAACCTGCCGTAGAGCTCCTGCAGCGAGCTGCCGCGCAGCGACGAGCCGAGGATCTCGGCGAGCAGCTTGAACGTTGTGTTGTGGTTACGGCAGTTGGCGTAGAGGATCTCGAGGCCGAGCCTCTCCCTGAGCAGCCGCTGGAGGTAGCGCAGCAGGAGCGTCTTCCCGCACCCGCGTGATCCAAGCACGACGAGGTTCTGGGGGACACCCGTCTGGGCGTACTTGAGGAGAGCGTCGATGATTGGCTTGGCCTCGTCGCGCGGCAGCGGCTGCTCGGGGACATAGCTGAAGTCGAAGACACGCGGGTCCTTGATCTGGGCGGTCTCCTCTCGCAGCGAGGTCATCCGGTGGGTCAGGTACTCGTCGACGTTCACGGTCTCACGCGTTCACTCCACCGCACGCATCAAGCACGCTGGTTAATTAAGCTTTCGGTGAGCGAAACCTTTAAGAACCGGGCGCACCAGGTGAGGGGCCATGGAATGTGTGCCAGGGACTGCCCCGTCGGGCGCCGTGTGTGGTGATGGACCGTGACGGCCGTTCAGGGTAAGTCGTTGAGCGAGATGCTCCGCCCGCTCGACCTCATCGACATCCCGAAGATCTACTCGCAGCACGCCGTACTCATCGACTTCGTCCTCTACCTCGTCCTGTTCAACGGAATCGCACAGGTCGCCTTCGCAAAACGGCTCGAGGGCAAGGGTGGGCGGCTCGTCGCCGGTGCCGTCGGCACTGCCCTCGCCGTTGCGATGACCGGCCTGGAGGCGACGGCGGGATTCACCCTCGCGTCATTCGGGGCGGTCGCCGCGACCTTCCTTCTCCTGCTCGTCGGGGTCGCAGTCTACCGGACGCTGCGTCACCTCGGTGCAGGGGCCGGTACCGCGGGCGCATTTGCGCTGGTGCTCGTGGCACTGGGTGTCAAGGCCGCAGCGCCGCGGCTGTCCGACGTGCTGTCGGCGACATTCCCGTTCCTGGACCTCGCGGTCGCCGTTGGGCTGCTGCTCCTTGCCTGGAAGGCACTGCACCATCTCGTGCCGCAGGGATCGAGCGGAAAGCTGGGCGAGCTGGCTGCAAAGATCGGGAAGCCCGGCCCGAGACAAAAACCCCGGCCGGAAGCGGCGGGAAGAATCCAGGGACAAGCCGAGGCCGAGCACCTGCGCGATGAGCTTCGGCTTGAACGGCCGGAGATCGGCCGTCATCTCAAGCGCATTACGAAGCAGGAGCGTAAGGCCTGCAGGCAGGTGAGCAAGGAACTCTCGCTCGTCCGCTCGTTGCTGGAGAAGGGCCGTCACGAGGGGCGTGACCGGAGAGCGATTGCCGAGGCACTCCAGCGCGTCCCTCCCGAGCGCCATGAACTCCGTGAGCGAGTCGATGCGGTGAAGCTGCTCGACCAGCGACTCGGCCGCTTCGACCTCGGGGTGCTGAGCGAACTCCGTTCGGCGTGGGATCAAATCCCGGCGGGCGAGCGGTCGTTGATCCGGCGCCTTGCTCTGGAGGAACGGGTCAAGGTGCAGTCCGAGCAACGCATCGCCGCGGCCGATGACTACGTGGCGACGTATGACTCCGAGTCGGCCGGCTTGGTCGAGCAAGCGGCGGCGGCGATCCTCAACAACGCGGTCCCCGAGGCGATCAGGTTGCTTCAGTCGGCGGAGCGGATCGAGGCGGAGGCTCAGAAGAGGATCGACGAGATTCTCGACGTCGAGCGCGAGCTGCGTCGGATCATGCGGCTGGAGCTACGGCAGGCGAAGCGTGCTGCGTAGCCGCTGGCAAGAGTGCCCGGCGAGTGAGACCTCAGCTGCTGATGGTGGGTTCTGGTAGGTTGTTTCTCCTTCGAGGTTGTCGATGAGCATCGGAGCGTCTTCAAAGTCGGCGTCGAGCCGATGACTCGTTCGGGAGCGCCGCTGTGCCATGTGCTCTTGTTGCCATCGCCAGAGGTCTGTCTGGGTCCACATGCCAGGGGTCTGAGACCCGTGGGTTCTTAAACCTTTCGGGTCAGCCTTCCATGTGCTTGCCGTAGAGGTCGTAGAACTGGCGGTAGTAGTCGTCCTGCAGCCGGTAGATGATGTGGTCCAGCTTGAGGTTGGCGTCCTTGAGCTGGCGGCGCATCGACAGCAGCAGATCGTGGCAGGGGTCCGTGCCTTCCGGCGGGGGGTTGCGTGTCATGCCGGGGCGGGAAGTGACTCGAATATAAAAAGGTTTCGCTGTGTCCCTACTCTCCAGTGAGGTCTACTCCTCGGGCTCCGGGCCGGGAGCGGCGGCGTCCTCCCTGAGCCAGCAGTACTCGAGCGCCTTCTGGATCACGAGCACGGCGCGCGCCGCCTCGTTGGGGCGCATCGATCCGGAGTCCTTCCACTCGCCGGTCGCCTCGTCCCGGTAGCGGCACGAGAAGGCAATGGAGGGCAACTCCATCGGGCCGTTCGGCGTCTGTCGCTGGTTCACGAACACCGCGGCGCGGCATGGGCCGGCGCGGAACGTCTTCCTGGGTTTGGTTGTCATGGGTATCACCGTGACCCATACGGTAACCCGGCTTTATCAACTTTTCGGTGTCGAGGGAGCCTGTGAGGTGGCACGTCCGGAGCAGCTGTCGATTAGGCCCAGTTCGTCATCAGGCGGAAACTTCCGTCGGCCTGCCGCGACAACTCAATTCGCGTTCCCTTGCCGCATTCTGGGCAGTGGATGGCCTGGGAGCCTTCCATCACCTGGACCCGCTTCTCGGTACAGCCGCAGATGAGGTTTACGACTACGATGCTTCCCTCGGCAAGCTGCATGGGCCCTCCCTTGGGTACTAAGCGGCAAGTGTGGGACAGCGCCACAATCGCCGTCAAGTGGACGTGGAGGTCGAGGCGGGTGCCGAGAAGGGTGAAGTGGAGCGCTGAGGGATGATTCCTGGTGTCCAGGTCCGTAGTGGCCGGCGGGAGAACCGGGACTCTGGCTTCTCGGCTGCGGTACCACCGGGCAGTTCAGGAGAATGGACCGGGGCTTTCGCCCCGGCGAGAGGGCCGGTTGGGGTTTCTCAGATGACGCCGCGCTGGCGGAGGCTCACGTAGCCCTCATGTGCCACGATCACGTGGTCGAGCACGTTGATGGCCAGGGTCTGGCCGGCGCTTTTCAGTCGTCGTGTCAGCTCGATGTCGTCCTCGCTTGGCGTGGGGTCGTCCGATGGGTGGTTGTGCACGACGACGATGCCGTGGGCATTCGCCAGGATCGCCGCCTTGAAGACGTCGCCTGGTCCGACGACCGAGTGGGTCGTCGTGCCGACATGCACCGCGTGGATGCCGACGAGGCGGTTGCGCGCGTCAAGCAGCGCCACCGCCACACACTCGCGATCGAGTGAAGCCATCGGTCGAAACACCTCGTACACGATCTCGGGCCGGTCAAGCAACGGGGCGCGCTGGCTGGAAGCTTGTGGCTCCCGCACCAGGGCGACTCGGACGGTGTACCGGTCAAATCGTGTGTTGCCTTGCAAGCTGCGGATGAGGTCATCGATCATCTCATTCTCCTTTCTGCCCTCTCTGTCACGGATGGGTGACTGGAAAGCGGGGCCCGTAGGCCCCGCCCGGAGGAGGAACGCGTGTGGGTGTCAGCTGTGCGGGCGACGAACCACGGTTGTTGGGCGGACCGTCCGTGGCACCTCCCTGCGTGTTGTCGTGGTCGTTGCTGCGTGCTGGCATAAGCCACCTCCTTTCGTGCGTTTCCCCCGCCGTCTTCTCCGTTTTGGAGCGGGAGCGAGTCAGCTCCGCGTGGGAACCGACCTGCGCGAAGCGGGCCCTTGCACGTGGGCCGGATCTATTGGGGAGGTGCGACAAGTTGAAAGCGGGGGCCGTCCGGCCCCCTGGTGGGAAGGGGGTGGTGTGCTACGGGTGGGAGAACCGCACCACCGTGTACGACCCTTCGATTGTCGTCCCGGCGTACTTGTAGTAGGTGAAACTCTCCCGGTTGTCGACCTTGACCAGCACGTCGCCGGTTGAGGTCCTGGTGATCTCGAGGCCCACATCGGCGCCGCGGGGATCGGCGAGCGAGACCGCGAGGCTCAACGCCTTCTGCACGGGCTCGTCGAAGCACGATCGCTCCGAGTAGTCCTCTT
Source organism: Chloroflexota bacterium (assembly GCA_021823905.1). Lineage (GTDB taxonomy): Bacteria > Chloroflexota > Dehalococcoidia > Tepidiformales > Tepidiformaceae > JAKALX01. The sequence goes on from JAKALX010000025.1 coordinate 8,885, forward strand.
TCTCGAGGCACGCCCAGTTGAACCAGTCGTTCTGCGGGATTTCCTCGATCGACCGCCAGGGCAGCTCGGCGCCGCACTCGGGGCAGAGCAGCAGTTCGTCGGTCTCCTCGGGTGGCCGGAGCCGCTCGAGGTCCACTGCGGCTCCGCAGTTTGGGCACTGCCGGTCGAGGTCCTCCTTCGACGTGCCGTGCAGCCACAGCTCGGTATGCTCGGTTTCATCGTCGTTGCACATGCGTCACCTCCTGGGGTTGGTCCCCTCCCGCCTTGCTTCTCCTGGATGGAGCCGGAGCGGGTCGGCTCCGCGTGGAAGCCGACCCGCCGGAAGCCCGGTCATTCGTCGCGGCCGGATGCGCTGGGTGTTGGGGTAATCGAGTGAACGTAAGGTGGCCGTCCGTCACCGGACGGCCTGCCGCCGCTAGGAGCTGGCGGTCTCGTCGGACTCCGTCTCCTCGGTGCTCTTGAGGTCCCGGATGTGGAGTGCTCCATTCACCGGGAACGCATTCAAGCGCACGTTGAGGGAGTCGTCGCGGTTGACGAAGGCGATCCCGATCTGAATCCAGAGATTCTTGCGCTCGGGATGCTCTTCGCTCTGCCGCTCGACGATGGTGTAGACCCCCTTGATGTGGGACATGGTGTCCACCTCCTTTCGTAGGGGTGCTTACTACGCAGGGGTGGTGAAGCGGTGTAGCTTAAATACTTTGTGGTGCCGCAGGAGCGAAAAGTTTAAGTAGGAGCGGTCACCACAGGGGAGTGGTGACAACAATGCCTCCGCCACCCTTTCATCCGGACTACGGCCTCTCCCCGCAGGCGCCCCTCGACATCACGCGTTACCTGACGCCGGGTGCCGGGAGCTACGGGATGCCGCCGGCACCGAACGATGACCCTCTCGATGAGCTCCTGCGGATGCGAAGCCAGGGACTCGAGGATCTGGTATGCCGCGTCGGCGACTTGATCGAGGCGCGGCAACAGGCCGGCAGGGAGTCCGCGGCCGCGATTTCCCGCGACCTCACGTACCTCGAGAACCTCATCATCGACCGCTACCGCCTCAACGAGCGTGCCACCGATGACCGGACCTACGTGAAGCTGCGGCTGGAGCAGCTCCGCCTGCACAGCGAGGCCCGGCAGGAGACCGTGAGCTGCTGGCGCGATACGGTCCTCTTGGCCAAGGAGCTTGGCGACCTCGTCAGGCGCGCGAATGAAGCCCAGCAGCGGGACAGGCTCCTGCAGGGTGAGATCCGATGATGCCCGACATCAAGGAGGCCCTCGAACGCCTCCGTCCTGCGCTCGGCGGTCGAGCCGACACGCTGTGGGCCCTGTACCTCTCCTCGGACAGAGAGGGTCGCGAGGAGCTGGAGCAGCACATCCGCCTCCTGGACCTCAAGCTCAACCGCACCGGGCCCAGCGCCGGGCCACCGCCGCTGCCTCCCCCCGATTCCGTCCTCCTGGACGGGTGGCTGCGGCTCGGCGAGGTGGTCTACCCGAGCCGGACACCCACACCGTTCGGCATCGAACCCGGTGAGCTGATCCAGCACATGGCGATCTTCGGCCGGTCCGGCGCCGGCAAGACCAATACGGTGCTCAGCCTCCTTCGAGGCCTGATGGAAAAGAGGCTCCCCTTCCTGATCTTCGACTGGAAGCGCAACTACCGCGACCTCCTGGCGGCGGGCTGGGTTGCGGAGGGCGAGGTGGCGGCCCTTACGGTGGGCCGCGACCTCGCGCCACTCCGCCTCAACCCACTGCGGCCGCCGCCAGGGACCGAGCCGCGGACGTGGCTCAAGAAGCTCATCGAGATCATCGCCCACGCCTATTTCCTCGGCGAGGGCGTCATGTACCTGCTCCAGGAGGCCATCGATACCTGTTACCGGCAAACCGGCGTCTACGACGGTGGGACCGTTTACCCGACCTTTCACGATGTCCACACCTATCTGCGGGCAAAGCGGGTGAACGGCCGGGAAGCAAACTGGATGGCCTCGACCCTGCGTGCCGTAGGGTCGCTGACCTACGGGCCGATGGGTGAGACGGTTTGCGCCCGGGAGTCCACGGACCTCGGAAGTCTGCTCAAGCGGAAGGTCATCCTCGAGCTCGACGCTCTCACGGATGCAGACAAGGTATTCGTCGTCGAGGCGATGCTCCTCTTCATTCATCACCTGCGGCTGGCGGACGGCGAGCGCGAGAAGCTCAAGCACGTGATCCTCGTCGAGGAGGCGCACCATGTATTCCTCAAGGCCAAGCAGGAAGCATCGGGCGGCGAGCCGATCACCGACGTCATCCTGCGGGAGATTCGCGAGCTGGGAGAGGCCGTGGTGCTCGTGGATCAGCACCCCTCGCAGATCGCCATCACCGCTCTCGGCAACACGTACTGCACGATCGCCATGAACCTCAAGCACCGTGCCGACGTCAACACGGTGGCCGACGCGTGCCTCCTGGAGCCCGAACAGAAGGAGCACCTTGGGCGGTTGCCGGTGGGGTATGCGGTGGTGAAGCTGCAGGACCGTTGGACGTCGCCGTTCATCGTTAGGTTCCCTCATGTGCGGATGGACAAGGGGAGCGTGTCGGATGCAAGACTGGCGGCTCTGCTGGGCGGGGCCGAGCCAGGAGCCGGGAACACGCGGTCTCAGGGCGCTCAAGTCGTGTCGGGAGGTGTTCCTGATGTTCCGGAGGTGCCTAAACCGGCTCCGGTGCACGTCGAGAACGTCGATGCGGCGGACCTGCTCCGGCTCCTCCGGGATGTCGCCCTGCACCCCGCGTGCGGGGTGACGGACCGCTACCACCGGTTGGAGCTGTCCCGGCGCCGGGGTACGGCGCTCAAGAAGCGCCTTGTCAGCGAGGGGATCGCTCGCGAGGTCGATGTCGCGCTACCGGGGGGCCGGGTGACGCTCCTGGAGCCCACCGTTGGAGGATGGGAGCATCTGGGCCAGGGTCTGCCATCGCGGCGTGAAGGCGGCGTCGTGCACCGGTTCTGGGTGGAGCGGATCGCTGTGGCCTTTCGCGCAAGGGGTTTTGTCGTCGAGACGGAGGTCGCAGCCGGCGAAGGAAGGTCGTTGGACATTGTCGCTCGCAAGGGTGGCGATGAGGTCGCGGTCGAGGTCGAGGTGAGCGGACGGCGTCTTGCAGACAGCGTGGAGAAGCTTGGAGTGCACGCGGCGGGTCGCAAGGTCCTGGCTTGTGCGTCCACGGAGGTGCTGACGCGAGCACGCACGCTCGTCGCGTCAAGAGGGAGTCCCGCGATCCAGGCACTGCACACGTGGGCGCTGGTAGCCGGTGCCAAGACAAACGCGCCTGATGCCGGTGACGCGAAGGAGACATCAGCCTCGTAGCCGTGGCTGTGGGAGCTGTGCGATCCTGCCCCGTGTGGAGATTCTTATCCGTGCGACCGCCATGCTCCTCACCGTTTCAGCGCGAGCAGGATTGCAAGGCGCTGTGGGACGGCAAGCGGAGGCCGGTCAGGGCCGTTCCACAGGGCCGGCAGCTTCCATAGCCAGGGAGTTAGCAGACAGGGGATCACGGTGGCCCGTCTATGAGGACTCGTCCAAGGTTCGCTGCCCGACCGCCGCCATGTGGGAGTCCCGGCTGAACTGCTGCCGCACGCGCCAGATCCGGACGAGGACCTCGACGTTCTCCTGCAGCCTTGGGACCGGGTTGAGCAGCGTCTCGCACGAGTTGACCAGTCCGACCAGGTGGCGGTCGGCGAGCGCGACCGCGTGCCGCGAGATCGTCCTCTCGGTCAGATTGAGGTAGGAAAGACGGCGCTGGGCGGTCCGGAGGGCGACCGGCGCCCGCTCCACGACGTAGATCTGCTCGAGGAGCAGGAAGTCCAGCGGTGTAAGAGCCTCAAGGAGATACTCCCAGTCAGCCTCGTCCATGCTGAAATCGTCCTGTTCGTCCATTTTGATCACCCTTCAGTCGGTGCGTCGCCCCGTGGGGCGCTCAAGTAGTCACCACTGTCGACCGCGTCCAGGAGATCGACCGCGGAATCGACGTCGTCCCGCCGGCGGAAATCCTCCAGGCGGTCGGCCATGGCCTTCGGGTCGTGCCGGACCTCACCGTTCTGGATGAGCAACTCCGGCACGCGGACGGGGCCGTCGATTGCCGCGTGGAAGACGCAACGGGGCGCCATCACGCTCGCCTTGAGGAGAAAGCGAATTACGAGTCGGAGGTCGCTGCGCAGGTCGGAGACCTCGCTCTGGCCTGCGAGAAGGCACTCGCTTCCGTAGAGCCCTCCCGGCACCCGAGCGGCGAGCTTGGCACGCACGAGATCCTCCCATCTCCATCCCCGGTCGACGAGCATCTCGACGTGCCGCTCCATCTCGGTCACGCTGAGCGACTCCGGCAGCGCACTGTCGGCGAAGAGCTGAGGCCACCGCGGCTCATAGGTGAAGCGGAGGAAGCCGAGCTGGCCCTTGTGGAAGTACTGACGGAGATTGGTGCGCTTCTGCAGAGCGTCGATGTCCGCCCACTCCTCCTCCGAGATGGCACTCTCGCCGTCGTCCTCGACCCAGTAGGTGATGGTCTGGCTCATGTGGCCACCTCGGCAAGCTCCCTGTGCCGCGCTGTCGGGTGAGCGGCGACTTTCGCGCGGACGTTCTCGGCGCGGCTGTCAAGAAACACCGCCGTGAACCAGAACCGCTGCTCGATGACCTTCATGCAGTCCCATACGGTGGAGACGGGGATCTTCGTCCTATGCGAGATCTGGGCCAGCGGCATTCTGGCGTTCTCTCGCAAGCAGGCGAGGATGCGCTCCATGCGTTCGCTCCGCTGCGCCGGCTTCTCCCACCACAGCCTCTTCTCGTCAGACCACGTCGTCCAATTTGGTTCACTCATGGGGCACCTCCGCTCCCGCACACGTCGCACCGGGAGCCATCCCGGCAGGTGGATGGCTCCCGGATATCACCTCACCTGCCTCCGGTGGGCTCTCGGGTCGGGCCTCCGCTCCGGCAGGAGCGGACGGCACCGGCAGTCGCGAAACGCTCGCACTAACGAGTTCGACGACAAGGGCCGGGGGCTCAAGCGCGGGCCGGGCCTCGAAGGTCACGCCAAGCGCGTACCAGTAGCGGAGGAACGTGATCATCCGCGAGACGGTGGACGGGTGAATGAGCGTCTCCTTGGCGATGTCGGAAACCCGCATCCGGGCATCCCTCTCCAGGCAGTCAAGCACTCGTTCGAGCCTCTCCCGGTTGGTCGCCGGTCTCTGCGTCCAGCGCGCCGCACCCTGGCCCTGCGTTTCCGTGTATGTCTCTTCCATGGGGACGCCTCCGCCCCAGGCGCATCGCTCGCCGGGAGCCGTCCTACGATGGAGACGGCTCCCGGGCCCAGGCGGGCCGTGCGGCCCTCTCAGTTCGGAGGTGGGTCGGCCAATTTGCTTCGTTCATGGGGCACCTCCGCTCCGGACCTCGTCGGGTCGGGAACCGTCTCCGGGGGGTGGATGGCTCCCGCTACCGGTCACGGCCTGAGGACTCGGCACCGAAGCGTGAGAATTGAGCTGTGCCGCCAGGTCGGCAAGGTGGGTGGCGGGCGTCTCGCCAAGGTTGAATAGGGCTTTGCACGCTCGGCAGCGGTAGATCTCGCGTCCCATCCCAGTGGAGGCGTCCCAGGCGAAGCCGACCTTTAGGGCGCGAAACTGTCGGCTGCTGTTGGGACACGCCGTACGATAGCCGTTGGGGTTGCCAGGGACGCCCGAGGTTTCATGCCGCCGGACCTTGCGCCGGTACCACCGCCCATTCTTCGAAAGGGTCCGCTTGGTCTTGCGCCACACCTGGTTGTGCTCGATCGTGCTCGCCAGCTCTGGATCCACCTGACGCGTTGAATGGCGCGACAGGCGCTGATCGAAGGGACCCAGGTACAGGCTCGAGCGATCCCGGAGAATGTCCTCCGGGGTCTCGTTGAACTCGTGGTCCGGTCCGTAGCGCAGCACCCCGGTGTGCTTCTCGATGAACCGGAAGAGGGCGACCATCTCCTCGAAGGTAAAGAAGACGTGCTCGCAGGTAGCGAGCTTGGTGGAGATGGTGCGTTGCCCGACGAAGAACTGCTCAAGCAGCCGAGGGTATGCGGCGAGCTCGCGGGCGAGAAGCTCATGGAGCTGTGTGTCGGTCAGGGTGTCGGTGACCAGCTGAAGGTACTCCCCCATCGTCAGCACCCCCGTTCGGGCTGGCCGTCGGCCGGGGTTGGCGTTGCCTGCAGGGGCGTGGGGGCGACGTCAATCGGAAGCACCATGAACCGGTAGTACAGGCGGATCACCCTGATTGCGTGAGAGACCGTCGACGGCGGGATGAGCGTTCGTCTGGCGATCGTGCGGACCTGCGCCCTGGCATCCTGCCTGAGGCAGGCCAGAACACGCTCGATGCGTTCCCTGTTGGTCGTTGGCTTCTCGGACCACGGTTCAGTTGCAACGGTCACCTGAGCTGCGCTGTCTCTGTCCATGGGATACCTCCGCCCCTGGCTCTTGCCCGGCCGGGAGCCGTCCCGGAAGGTTGATGGCTCCCGGCGAATCAGGCGGGGGTGTTGGAGCCCGTTCAGAATGTTGCCGGGCCGACATTCTGTGCAGGGCTCCTTTCTCAGATTGTCGCGGCGCAGTCGTCGCTCACGTTCTTGGGGACGCTGAAGGTGATCTCGCTCGGCGCGTCGAGGCGGTCGAACTGCCAGACGATGAGGGGGTCGTCCTGCACGACGTGGTAGTCGCCGTTGAGCTGCAGCTGCGCCGCTTTCTGCGCGAGGCATTTCGGGATCTCCAAAGGCACGCTGAGGCCGCCGAGCGTCTTGCTCGGGGTGAGGGTGAGGTGGAAGGTCGTCTGGTTCCCGTCGTACTCGCTGTTGAGCCCGATGGTGAGCGCCTCCTTCGTCGCGTTCCACGCGCCGAGCAGGTCCCCCGTCGCGTCGTACGTGACGTCGTTCACGATGAGGTTGACGTAGCTCGCATCGAGCGTGTGGTCCGCCGTGACGGTGAAGCGCTTCGTCGTCGCGAGCTGTGGGACGCTAAAACGCAGGACCGGGTCCTCCTGGAGGACGGCGTACGACGCGCCGCTCACGACAAGACCGCTCGCATGCGCAGCCACGACCTTGCCGATCGTGCTCGTCACCGTGACGTTCGCGACCGGCGCAGGACCGAGATTCGTCAGGGTGTAGGTGAGGACCGGTCCTTGGATCGTCACCGCGACCTGGACGAGCCCCGCCTGCGTGAGCGCCTCGGTGAGGTTCGCGACGCCCGCCGCGTCCTGCGCGAGCACATTCACCGCCTGGCACTGGCTCAGCGTGCAGTCGCCCGCGTACACGCACACCTCGCCCGCGCCGCACTGCGCGTTGCTGTCGCACACGACGTTGCACCCCGGGATGGGCGCGCACGCCCCCTGCACGCACTGCTGCGTCTCTGAGCACGCCCGCCCGCACCCGCCGCAATCAGTCCTGCTCGACAACGGGTCGACGCAGCGCGTCCCGCAGCTGATCGTCCCCGGCGCGTCATCGCAAGGCGCGCGCGCCCGGCACGCGACGCCGCTCGCCGTGGCCTCGCACGTCTGGTCGCTCCCGCACTGCACGAGCGTCGCGACGAGGCCGCAGCTCGCATCCACGCGCACCCCGTCATTCGCCCGGCACGCAAACGAGTACTCGCCCGTGCACGCCGGCGCCTCCTCCGCGCAGCTCGCCGTGCCCGCCTGCTCGACGCACGTCCGGTTCGCCCCGTCACTCGCGGGCAAGGCGCAGTCGTCCACGACGCCGCCCCACGCCCCGCACGAGTCCACGTACGTGACCGCGCTGCCATGGCACCGCTCGGCGACGTTCGCGGTGCAGACCTGCACGCAGCGATGCGCAGCCGTGCACGTCCCCGTCACGCTGCTGTTGTACGCGCACGACGAACCCTCGCCGCGATACAGCCCGCTCCCGCTGTCGCAGCACGCCCC
>JAKALX010000410.1 GCA_021823905.1 Chloroflexota bacterium
GAAACCACGCGCGCACCCGTCACGTTCCACAGCTATCAGGAGCTGCGGTCTGATGAGCGCCGGCCCGCAAAGATCATTCATGCGCCGTCACGCATCAGTTATGGCGATCTCCTGAAGACGAACAGCATCGGCTTGTTGACAGCGATGATGGACACGCAGCAGACGGGTCGACGGCAATTTGCCGAGGGGAAACAGCGCGAGGACTATCGCTACTGGCTGAGCATTCTGCGGCCGGGCGCGTCTCACGGCACGCCGCTTTACGCCCGGGGCATGCCCGATGTCCTGGCCTTCTATCGTGTGCATCCCGGGTCGAAGTCAGCCAACAAGAAGAGAGCCGCCTACAACCAGTGGCGAGTCTATCGGGACAGCGAAGGCTTGTCGCCGCTAAGAGCTGGTTACTACTTCGCCCACTACGCCCTCAACGGGTACCGCAAACACCGCCCGGAGTGACGTAGGGCGGTTAACCGTGAAGCACGCGAAGCACGTGAAGTCTTTGGCTTCACGTCCTCCACGAACTCCACGGTTGGCCGCCCTTGCTCTGGACCCTGGACCCAGGACCCTGGACCCTGGACGACGTTGAGCTATGCTTGCCCCCTGTGGTTGTCTCCCCAACCGCATCCCGCGCGCGAGAGCTCCTCCTCGTCGCGGTGGTCGCGCTCGCCCTCACCGTGGTGTTGACCTGGCCGATGGCCGGTCGATTCGGCACGTCCGGACGCTTTGACAACGGCGACGCGCGTTTCAGCATCTGGAACGTGTCGTGGGTCGCGCACGCGCTGACGTCGGACCCGCGCAATCTCTGGAACGCGAACATCTTCTATCCACACAAGGGCACGCTCGCCTACTCGGAGGCGAACCTGGTGGCGGGCGCGATCGGCGTGCCCGTCTGGGTGCTGACGCACAACCCCTACGCGACGAGCAATTTCACGATCCTGATGGCGTTTGTGCTCGCGGCGCTGGCGATGTACGCGCTCGTCCGGCACCTCACCGGCAGCCGCTGGGGTGCGGCGCTCGCGGCGGTGTCGTACGCGTTTTGCAGTTTCGCCTTCGCGCACATCGGGCACATCCAGCTGCTGATGACCTTCGCGCCGGCGCTGGCGCTGTTGCGGATGCATCGCTTCGTGGACGCGCCGGGCGTGGCGAACGCGATGTGGCTGGGATTGTCGCTGGTGGTGCAGGCGCTGGCATGTGCCTACTACGGGCTATACGGCGGCATGGCGGTGGCCGTCGGCATCATCTGGTTTGGCGCGTGGTCGGGGCAGTGGCGGTCGCCGAAATTCTGGGCGTTGACGGCGCTAGCGGCCATCGTCGCCATCGGGCTCACCGCGCCGTTTCTCGCGCCGTACGCGGAACTGCGGCACGCCGGTCTTACGAGGTCGCTCGACCAGCAGCGCCTCTTCAGCGCCAGCTGGCGCGACTATTTTGCCTCGGCCCTGCTCGTGTATCGGTGGATGCTGCCGATGATAGGGCAGTGGGGCGAGGTGTTGTTTCCTGGCGGTCTGGCACTGGTCTTCGCGGCTGTTGCGCTCGTGTATGCGGTCCGGCGATCACCGTCGCTCGCCATGTCGCGGCGCGTGATGGGGTTTTACGTTCTGCTGGCGCTGCTGGCCTTCTGGGCCTCGCTCGGGCCCGACGCCGGGTTGTACAAATGGCTCTTCGACACCGTGCCGTTTATGACGATGCTGCGCGCCCCGGCGCGGTTCGGCCTGTTCGTCACGTTGGCGCTGGCGGTGCTCGGTGGCGCGGGCCTGGCGACGCTGGAGCGCGGCTGGACCGGGCGGCGGCGAACCGCGTGGCTGGCCGTCGTCGCGGTCGTCGGCCTCGCGAGTGCCAGCGTCGGTCCCTTGGCGCTCGAAACGGCGCCGCCCGAATCGCAAGCGGTGACGTGGCTCCGGCGACTGCCGGAAGGCGCCGTCGCGGAGTTCCCGTTCTTCGGCTCCCGGCAGAACTTCTTCCACCACACGTGGTACATGATGGCGTCAACACTGCACTGGCACCCACTCGTCAACGGGTACAGCGATTACCTGCCGCCCGACGTGGAAGCCGCGCTGCCCGCGCTGGCGCAGTTCCCGTCGCCGGAATCGTTGCGATTCCTGCGCGAACGTGACACGCGATATGTGCTTGTGCACTGGGAGCGGTACCCGGTGGTGCTACGCGAGCCGCTGCGCGTGAAGATTGGCGAACTGCAGGACACGCTGCGGCCGATGCTGAACGATGCGGACACGTCGCTGTACGAGCTGGTGCCTGCCGCGAGCGGCGGGCGCTGAAATTGCGGCCAGGAAGGCAGAGCTGGAGCCAGGGCGGGTAACCGTGGAGAACGTAAAGAACGTGAAGCCAACAACCGGCTTTCAAGAAGCTCTTCGAAAAACGTGTTCTTCTTCGCGTCCTTCGCGCGCTGCACGGTCAATCGCTCTGGGTCCAGAGCCAGGGCGGGTAACCGTGGAAGCACGTGAAGAACGTGAAGCCAACGACCGGCTTTCAACGAGCTCTTTGAACAACGTGTTCCTCTTCACGTCCTTCGCGGGCTTCACGGTGAATCGCTCTGGCCCTTGAGGCGAAGCCACGGACATTTTCAGGGGCCGGCGAAAACGTCCGCGGATGATTTACACTGGGGCTTAAAACGTCAGTCCATGAAGCCACACACCCGGTATCTCACGTCGCAGGTCGCACACGATCTGGCCAGAAAGATGGTCCTGCTGGCCGGCCCGCGCCAGGTCGGCAAGACCACCCTCGCACAGAGCCTGCCCGGCGGACTGGAAGGCTACCTGACCTGGGACGCGCCGGAAGACCGGGAGCGCATCCTCACCCGCAAGTTGCCGACGTCCCCGCTGTGGGTGTTCGACGAACTGCACAAGTATCGGCAGTGGCGCAACTACCTGAAGGGCCTCTACGACAAGCGCAAGCCGGACCAGCAGATCCTGGTCACCGGCAGCGGGCGCCTCGACGCGTATCGATTCGGAGGCGACTCGCTCCAGGGCCGCTACCACTTTCTGCGCCTGCACCCGCTCTCGATCGCCGAACTCGGCATCACCAATGCGGACGGCCTCCGGACGCTGCTCACACTCGGCGGCTTCCCTGAACCCTTCTGGCGCGGCTCCGAAATCGACGCCCGGCGTTGGTCACGCGACTACCGAACCCGCCTCGTCCGCGAAGACGTCGTCAGCCTCGAACACGTGTCCGATCTCGGCTCGCTGGAACTGCTAATGGTGCGGCTCCCCGATCTGGTCGGGTCACTGCTCTCCGTCAACTCCGTGCGTGAAGACTTGCAGGTCGGCCATCAGACGGCCTCGTCATGGCTGCAGGTGCTCGAACGTTTGTACGCCATATTCCGCCTGGCGCCATTTGGCAGTCCGAAGGTGCGCGCGATCAAGAAGGCGCAGAAGCTGTACTTGTTCGACTGGTCTCTGGTGCCTGGTGCCGGTCCCCGATTCGAGAACCTCGTGGCCAGCCACCTGCTCAAATGGGTCCACTTCCAGCAGGACACGCTCGGCCGCGATCTCGACCTGCGCTACTTCCGCGACACCGACGGACGCGAAATCGACTTTGTGGTCGTCGACGGGCGGACGCCCATCCTGGCGGTGGAATGCCGGCTGAACGACTCGGAGGTCAGCGCGGGGCTCCACTATCTTCACGCGCGGTATCCATCGATGGCGGCGTGGCAGGTGTCGGCCAACGGCCACGCGGACTATCAAACG
>JAKALX010000411.1 GCA_021823905.1 Chloroflexota bacterium
CGACCAGAGCTGTTCCATTGCTGGCCCCCGATCGCCCGTGGGCTAGTTGCCGAGCGAGTCCTCGGACTTGCCCGCGTCGGCGATGAACAGGGACTGGCCGTAGTCAGCCTTCTTGAAGTCGGCGATCGTCTTCTGCGTTTCCGGCGCGACCATGAAGTTCACGAAAGCCCGTGCCTGGGCCAGTTTCACGCCGGGGTGCTTCGCGGGGTTCACGACGTAGACGTGGTAGATGTTGAGCAGCAGCTTCGGTCCTTCGACGAGGATCTGCAGCTTCAGGTTCTTCTTGTTCGCCAGGTAGGTCGCGCGGTCGGTGAGCGTGTAGCCGTTCTTCTGGTCGGCGACGTTGAGGGTCGCGAGCATGCCCTGGCCCGTTTCCTCGCGGCCCTTCACATTCTTGGTGTCGATCTTGGCCGCCTTCCAGAGCGCGAGCTCGGCCGTGTTCGTGCCTGAGTTGTCGCCGCGCGAGATGAACGGCCCGGTCGCGGCGATCGCCGTCATGACGGCAGTGAGATCCTTGAGCCCCTTGATCTTCGCCGGGTCCGAAGACGGGCCGACGATGATGAAGTCGTTGTGCATCACCAGCTTGCCTTCGACGATGTCGCCCGCATCGACGAACTTTTTCTCGCTCGTCGGCGCGTGGACGAGGACCGCGTCGGCGTCGCCCTTTGCGCCCATCTGAAGCGCCGCGCCGGTGCCGACGGCGATGACTTTCACGTCGATGCCGGTCTGCTTCTGGAACATCGGCACAAGCACGTCGAGCAGGCCGCTGTCCTGCGTCGAGGTCGTCGTCGCCAGGATCATCGAGCCGCCGATCTTCGTCGGCTCAGGCGTGGCCGTTGGTTTCGGCGCCTCGGTCGAAGCGGCGGTCGTCGCTGCCGCTTTCGTGGGCGTCGCCGAGCTGTCGCCGCCTCCGCAGGCTGCGAGAATCGGCGAGAGGAGGCCGGTGAGGGCGAGGAGGAAGAGAAAGAGTCGTTTCGTCATGCTCCGCGGAGCATAGCGCGTCCGCTGCCGTCGTGCCACGTTCGGCATAACGGCGAAAGGCAGCGGCGCACGCTCCCGTCTCCAGCACGGCAGGCATGGAGCGTCGGGATCAGAGGTGGGACCGTTCGTTGACCGTACCCGTCCCTTCTCGAGAGCACACTGGTGACAAGAAGGTTTGGTTTTGGAGGTTCAGACGATGCCGTCGATCACACTTCTGGCAAGCATCGCCCAGGCGCAGGGCTGGCGAGGCGACTACGTAGGCTGGGGTTGGGGGTGGGGAGGCTGGCTGGCAATGAGCCTCATGATGGTTGTCTTCTGGGGCGCCATCATCGCGTTCGCGGTCTGGGCAATCCGCTCCACGTCCCACCATCACGACACGAGTTCCATCGCCCCCGCCGACTCGGCGATGGAACTCGCGCGCGAGCGCTACGCACGGGGCGAGATCACCGAAGAGGAGTTCCAGCGTATCAGGCGCGGACTCTCGTAGGGGCGGCATCCGGCTGACGCCGCTTGTTGTGAAGAACGCGGGCCGGCTGGCGGCAGCCAATTGCCCGCGCCGGACATGCTCGATCCAGGCGCGGGCGGCATCGGCTAGCGGGGGTGCGTCAGAGTTGCTTCATCGCGTCTTCGAAGATCTTGATGTTCTGCGGCGTGTCCTCGGTCGCCGCCGCCGCCGAGGCAGCCATCTTCGTCAGCATGGCGAGTTTGATCTGGGCGCCGAGGCCCCCTTTTGCCTTGGCCTGGTCGAAGTACGAAGTTAGTTTCGCACCCATTACGCTGCTCCTGCCTTTCGCTGCGTGCTCTCGACTTCATCGGTGAGGAATTGAACCGCGGCGAGAACACCCTTGAGGCTTTCGTTGAGGTCGTAGATCTCATCTCTCGACCTGATCTCGGGCATCGTCACGTTGATGTTCCCGGCAGCGAGCTGATCGGTCACGGCCGTAAGCTTGCGCAGCGGCCGCGTTATCGTATACGAAATCAAGATAGCGACAGCCGAAGCCACAACGATCATGATGATCGTCACGAGATACGTGGACGACGACACGGCAAGCTTGTCGACGGCAGACATGTCCATTCTCAGTACGGCCAGCGCGATTGGCTTGCCGGCGACGTTGTGCAATGGATAGGTCACGTCGATGATCCGCGCGCCGTTCTGTTCGGAGAAGTGCACGCTGTAGGCGTTGGATTTAATAACGTCCAGTTGCGCGGCATCGCCTGCACTGTGAATACTGGCCTGGTTGTTGCTCGCAATGGTCCAGTACCCGGTTGGGGACTGGCCTTCGGGCGCCTGGGCAAGGACACTGAACTCTGTAATGCCGATGCCATTCGCCTGGGCTTTGTCGATCATGCCCTGAGCGATGAGCGTCAGGCCCTGATCCGCGACAATCGAGGAATCGAGAGCCTTGGCGATGGCTAATCCTCGTTCCTCGTAGAGCTTGACCGTATTGTTTTTCTCGCGCTCGGTGCTGCGGTGCGATACATAAATCGTTGCAGCGCCGAACACGACAACGACGAGCACGAAACTCGCCGTGATCTTGGTCATGATGTTGATTTTCACGCGGTCTCCTAGCGGCATCCGACTCTGAGGGGGTTCGTTCGAGCGATACTTTGGCACGCATGCGTCTTGACCAAGGTTCGACCTGGATCGAATCCCGTCACAGTAGCGATCGTCCTGATGACTCGTAGTGAATCCCTCTATGATTCCGCCGTTGAGACCTTGATATCGTTCCTTGCGTGGGCTGGCTCGTCGCGAGACGAAGTAAAATCAGTTACGCGTCCCGTTCGAATGTCGAGTTTAATGCGCTTATGGAAGTAACTTCGTAATAGAGGGTGATTCTGGTGATTGGGAATTCCCTTGCTGAGGCAGGAAACGACCCTTGTGCGGGTCGCGGTCGCGGCCATCGTGGACCTGCAGACGCCCAAGCGACAGACGCGGGCAGCCGGAGGTCGCCAGCTCGGCTATGCCCGGCCTAGAATTGCCGGCCACAGACCGGTGCGAAGCGGGCCGGCAAGGAGAGGCAATCCATGGCGACGGTGCAAACGGTTCTCGGCCCGGTCGATGCGTCAAAGCTCGGCACGATCCTCAGCCACGAGCACGTCCTCGTCGGCATGGGCGAAGACAACCACCACTACCCGTGGATGTTCGATTGGGAGCAGACGCGAGCCAACGCGATCCGCGAGCTGAGCGAGGCGAAGGCCGGCGGCGTCGACACCGTCATTGACCTGACGACGCCCGACCTTGGCCGCGACGTCGAGTTCGTGCGCGACGTCGCCGCCGCCTCCGGGATGAACGTGATCGCCGCGACCGGCATCTGGCGCGACGTGCCGCGCTCGTTCTGGGCGCGCGACCTCGACCGCATCGCCGACATCTTCGTTCGTGAGATCGAGGTTGGCATCGGGAACACCGGCATCAAGGCCGGCGCGATCAAGGTAGCCAACGATATGGGCGGCGTGACGCCGGAGGGTGAGCGCATCCTTCGCGGCGCCGCCCGCGCGCTCAAACGCACCGGCTGCCCGATCAGCACCCACCACTGGGCGCCGGAGCAGGTGGGCACGCGTCAGGTCGAAATCTTCCGCGAAGAAGGCGCGCCCATGGACCGCGTCTGCATCGGCCACAGCGCCGACACAACCGATGTGGACTACCTGGAATCGCTCCTCAACGCCGGCGTCTATCTCTCGATGGACCGCTACCCCGGCGCCGAAGGCC
>JAKALX010000412.1 GCA_021823905.1 Chloroflexota bacterium
CTCGGGGTCAACGGGTTCCCTCTTTTTCGTCCAACGGCTCAATATACGCTATCTCTCTGATCAGCCGCATGTGCGAACCGATAGGGGTAGTGAGGGAAAAACTGTGGAGGCACTTTGTCTGCCCTTGATGAGCTTAATCGGAGAGTCCAGAAATTTTTCTTGCGAGGCGTATCCTTTCTCGCTCATTCCCCGTCTACGTTAACAAAGCAAACAATCTTACCAATAGGGGGAAACGATGAGGCAAGAGGGGAGTTGCGGACCGGACAGCAAGGCCGAGGCGAACGGCGGATACGAAGTAGTGCGCATCGAGAAAACAAAGAACATCTGTCGTCTGTGCGAGGACCCACGCTTGACAGGATGCATGAAACCGGATATATGAATTCAAATGGAGGCGATCATGAAGCTCGCTGCTCGATTCTTCAAGGTTCTGGCAGATGAAGCCCGGCTCAAGATCCTATGGCTCCTAATGAACCATCCCGAGCTTTGCGTCTGTGACGTCATGGCAGTAGTTGCCATCAGCCAGTCCAAGGCATCGAGACACCTTGCTGCCTTACGGAACGCTGGGCTGGTGACCGACCGGAAGGAGGGCCTGTGGTGTTACTACTCCCTGCGCCCGGCAGGTAGTGACCTCGCCAAAGGGCACGTGGAGCTCCTTCGGGGCAGCCTGCGCCGGCTTCCCGAGGCATCCGAACTCTTGAGCAGGCTTCGCCATTGGCTTGGGAGGAGGGGGCAGGGTGTCATCTGCACGAAGGACGCGGCCGTCGCCTTCATGCCGAATCAGTGGCGGGGAGACCACACGAGGGGGACTGACCGATGAGCAAGATCAAGGAAGCAAAGCCAAAGAAGAAGGGATTCCTCGCCACCCTCAAAGAGTCCATAACAAAGACCAGCGAGGGTTGCGGCCCGGCGTGCGGCTGCCACGTCGAGGATAGGAAGGAAGAGGCAAAAGCGGTCGAAGAACTCAAGAAGGGCGAGAAGAAGTAGGCCGTCTGGTCGTTCGGCCGCGGCGCGGTTTTGCCGGTCAGGTGCCCGCGACATTCCTGGCCGAGGGAGGAATCCTTATGTCCAACGCTGACGCCGTTCGAGATGAGCGTTACCGCGAGATCCTGGTGCTCTCTCTCGTTCCTGGGCTGGTCCTCGCGCTGATCCTCGGCAGCTGGGCGCTCGCGCACTGGAACGTCGGCCCGACATTTCTCAATGCGAGTCTCGCTCTGGCAGCCGTGCTGCTCGGCGGGCTGCAGCGGTTTATCTCAGGCATCAAGGATGTGTTCCGCGCCAAGATTACGGTGAACGTCTTTGTCACCGTCGCCCTTGCCATAACGATTGCCGTAGGGGAGTTCCGTGCGGCGGCCGTCATCATCTTCATCATGGCCGTAGTCGGAGCGCTGGAGTCGTATACGCTCGACAGGACCCGGCGGGCCATTCGGGATCTCCTCCACTTTGCTCCGCCCACTGCCACGGTGCGACACGGGGACTACGAGGTCACGGTGCCAGTCGCCGAGCTGAAGGTGAACGACCTGGTAGTCGTGCGGCCCGGCGAGCGCATCCCGATCGACGGCGTGGTTACCGCGGGTTCGAGCGCGGTCAACGAGGCCCCAATCACCGGCGAATCCCTGCCGGTCGAGAAGATTGGTGGGAGCGGAGTGTTCGCCGGCACACTGAACGAGACTGGGCGGCTCGAGATCCGCACCGTCAAGACGGGCGACGACACGACGCTTGCCCGCATCGTTCACCTGGTCGAGGTGGCGCAGGAGACCAAGGCGCCTATCCAGAGTGTGGCCGATCGCTTCACTGTTTGGTTTTTCCCCACGGTTCTGGTGCTCGCGCTCATCGGCTATCTAACCTCGGGTGACATCAAGGTGGCAGTAGCCATCCTGCTCGTTGCATGTCCCTGCGCCTTCGCTATTGCGACCCCGAGCGCCGTGGCCGCTGGCATCGCCAACATGGCGCGGCGTTCGGTGCTGATCAAGGGAGGCATCTTCTTCGAGCTGGCGGGGAAGATCGACACTCTCCTGGTTGACAAGACGGGGACGCTCACCTTCGGACGCCCACGGGTTGTCGAGATCGTAGCGGCGAATGGCGCCGCAGAAGAAGAAATCCTGAAGCTGGCCGCCGTCGCAGAGAAGTACTCGGAGCACCCACTGGCAAGTGCAGTCGTAGCGATGGCGCGAGAACGAGGGCTGGAGGTGCCCGACCCCACCGATTTCAAAATCGAGGTCGGTATGGGTGTCACGGCCAGCCACGACTGCAACAGCATTGTCGTTGGCAGGATTGAGTTCCTGAGGGAGCGCGGCTGTTCCGTGTCCCCGGCAATTTCCAGGGAGGCCGTCGCCCAAGCCGAAAGGGGTCGCACCGCCATCCTGGTGGCACGAGATGAACACGCGGTCGGGCTGGTGGCCATCGCGGATGAGATACGACCGGAGACCGCACGGGCGGTCACGGCACTCAAGAGCCTGGGAATTCACCGGATCAACATGCTCACTGGCGACAATTCCCGCGTCGCCCAGGCGGTAGCCCGGCAGATTGGCGTCGACGACTTCCAGGCGGGTTTGCTGCCGGAGGATAAACAGCGAATCGTGAAGGAGCTTCGGACGCAGGGCCAGGTAGTTGCGATGGTGGGGGACGGCATCAACGACGCTCCATCGCTCGCCCTCGCCGACATCGGCATTGTCATGGGAGCAGCCGGCACCGATGTAGCCATCGAAGCGGCCGACGTGACGCTCATGAACGACGATCTTGGCCGCCTGGTCGACTTCGTGCAAATGTCTCGCAAGGTGCTGCGCCGCATCAAACTGAACATCTTCTTCTCGATCATCTACAATGCCGCCGGGCTCCTACTCGGTGTGCTCGGCCTGCTGACGCCTGTTCTGGCGGTGTTGTTTCAGGAGGCCGGCTGCGTTACGGTGGTCGTCAGCTCGACGCTCATCCTGTGGTCGCGGCCTGGTCGTGCGGCACATAGCCCTGGCATGCGACGCGAAAGGAAGGCGATGGCACCCCCTGCCAGCGTCAAGATGACAACCGATCAATCCCCATATAAGAAATCGGATTCAGCCGCCAGAGTTGATCCTGGAACGACTGGGGTTTGTCGATGATTCCTTACATCCACATCGAGACCATCAATGTTGGCCCTGTGCCGCTGCACCCCTTCGGGATCCTGGTAGCGCTTGGCGTCATCGTTGGATGCTCACTGGGGATTCGAAGAGCGAGGCAGGTTGGCCTGGACGAGGCGCAGATGCGGTCCTTCATGGGATGGACACGTCGGGTACCTGTTCAGTGCCCTATTGTGAGGTGCCGAGTTTGATGTCGCGGCTTGAAACATGACTTTCTGCGAAATTTGACAAAGTTAGTTTTATAATTATAATCCTTTCTCGGACTCCCTGATACGCTGATTGTAAACCCGGTCATGCCTTTCCTTGTGTGGATCGGCAGAGCGCTTGTGGAGAAGTTGGGGCATCCGCACAATGCCGAAGTGGTTAAGGCGGTGTTCGAATCCCCTGGAACGCTCGGTGAAAGGAGGACCGATGGCGATTGGCGAAAGGATATGCAGGCCCGAGGAATGCGGGGATCTCGCCAAAAAAGCCTACGCCGCACATCCCGTGCTGATGGATGAGCACGAGATGAAGGCCCGCGCCCGCGCCTTCAAAGCGCTGGGCAACGAAACGCGTCTCAAGATCCTGGCGTT
>JAKALX010000413.1 GCA_021823905.1 Chloroflexota bacterium
TGCGCCGCCCCGCCCTGACACCCCTCCCGGTCGCGGTACCGTTAGTGGAGACGCCACAGGGGATTCCAGCCACGACACCGCGGTCGAGCGATGCCTCGACCGAGCGAGCCGCCCGGCGAGCGCGCTCATGACTCCTGTCCGGCGGTAAGGCGGCACCGTACGGCCGCGCCAGCGTGCCGACCGCAACCGCGCCTCACCTGGGTTGCGGCGGCTGAGTGTAGACTTCGAGGTATGAGAAGGTCGCCGTTCGTCTTCCGCTTGCAGCACCGCGGACGATGGCGGCCCACACCCGCGCCGTGGCCGGAGGAGTAGCGATGAGGTGTCTTCGCGCCGACTTGCCGCTGGTCCTCCCCATTCTCCTGTTCACCGCGGCTGCTCCGGCCGTCGCCCAGACTCGCGACTGCCGCGCAACCCTGCAGGCGTGGGCCATCGATCCGCACATGCCCAAGGGCTGCACCTGCCCGTGCCCGACCTGCACGCCCCAGTGCAATACCTTCAGCGGCGGCACGTTCTTAGGCACCCCGAACTCGTTCGCCGCGCAGGCGGCGGGTTCGCTGCTCGGTGGGCTGCTCGCAGCCGCGTTCGCCCCGATCGAAGTGGACACCTCCGCCATTGACGCCCAGCGCGTCGCTGAGGAGGCGGCACGAAAGGACCTCGAGGCGATGAACAAGAGTTTCCTCGCCGAGTGGCAGGCGTTCCAGGAGCACGCGGCCAAGGCTCACGCTGCGGCCCAGCTGCAAACCGAACGCCAGGGGCAGGAGCTGCTCGACCGGCTGCACGGCACCGCAACGACGCCCGGGACGACGCCCGCGCCGACGCCGATCGGCGGCCTGGAAGGGTTCAAGTGGGAGACACCGTCGACGGACGACCCCGAGTTCGCACCGCTCTCGCGCGCGACGTTCGACACCTCTGGTCTCAACGATTGGCAGCGCGCTCTTTGCGCCGCCTACTTCTCGCAGATGGCGCTGGCGACCATGGACGCGGACCCGGCACGGGCGCGGGTCCTGAACGAGCAAGGCGAGCGCGCGATGCGCGGCCAACCGGTCGTGGTGGCGTGTTCGTTTCCAAGGATGCAGGCGATCCCCGAACCGGGGCGCCCCGAACCGGCAGCGGAGCGTCGGGAACCCCCACTGGCTCTGAGCATGAAGGCGCTCGATTTGGTCCGTGCCCGCGCCGCCGATTTGCAGCGGATCGAGGCCATGTTGCAGGAACTGCGCCGCCAGAAAAGCGACGCCGAGGCGGCGTGGCAGCAGGCCGAGACGGCGCAGCGGCAGGCCGTGGCGGCCAGGGAGCAAACCAGACCCGACGACGCGGCCCGCGTGGCCGCGCTGGACCGCCAGCTCGCCGCCGCGCAGGCGCGGAGCGAGGCGGCGGTTCAGCAGGCCGACATGGCGGCACGTCGGATCGAGGATCTCGAGATGCGGAAGGAATCGATCAGGCAGGAGCTGGAAGCGATGCAGCGCACGCTGCAAGCTGAAACCGTTCAGTAAAGGAGGGTTTCATGGGCAGGTCTCGCATCGCTGCGATCGTGGCGCTGATAGCCGTGACGGCGGTCGCGCCGGCGTTCGCGTTCAAGTGGATAGAGGGCCGCGAGGCGTACGACAAGGGCGACTACGCCCTGGCGGTCATGATCTGGACCGACCCGACCGTCGCCGAAGATGCTTCGAACGTCAACGACCCGAGGTACTACAGCTGGCTGGCGACCGCGTACCGGATGGGGGGCAACAACGCCAAGGCGGCGGAAACGGCTCAGCGAGGCCTGCGCTTCAACCCGAAGGACGGCGACTTGCTGTGGACTCTGGGCGCGGCCCAACTGGCACTTAACCAAGCGGGGCAGGCCCTGGCTGCCGCCCAGGCCGCAATCGCCGCCCAGCCGCAGGACCCCGTCAATTACAAGCTGCTCGCCGACGTCGACTTCGCGCTCGCGCGCTACGACGACGCGATCACCGCTGCCAGGCGGGCGATCGAGATCAAGCCGATGCCAGCCGCCTACTACACTATCGCCGCGTGCTACTTGCAAAAGGACGATCTCGGCAGCGGCCTCAAGGCCGTCCGCAAGGGCCTCGAACTGGCGCCGCAAGACCCGGGCCTCCTCGAGGCTCTCGGGCACCTGTCGCTCCGCGACTCGCGTTTCGACGACGCGGCGGCCGCCTTTGCCAAGGCGTTCGACACCGGCCGGAGCCCGGACGCGCGGCGCTGGCTGGCGCTGAGCAGGTACATGCAGGGGAGCTACGACGAGGCGATCGCACTGGCGAGCGTCATCGTCGCGGACGCGGAGCAGGGGCGGACCGGCATCACGCTCACGGCCATCCCCGGGCCGTACTTCGTCGGGAACGTCGCCCCAGGGAGCCCCGCCGCGCGGGCCGGGATCCAGGCAGGCGACTGGATCTACAAGATCGATGGAACCAAGATCGCCAAGCAGAAGGCCTTTAGGAACATCAACGCCGGCACCGCGTTGGTGTCGCTGGAAGAGGCGGCGGCCATGCTCAAGGGAACCCCGGGCTCGACGGTAGCCGTGAAGCTGGGCCGCAGAGGCAAGATGGTGCCCATCACGGTAACGCTCGTGCGCGAGGTGCTCGATGCTGGGGAAGCGGCGGAGGGGTACGCGGTGCAGGCGCTGTGTTACCGGGCTAAGGGTGATGTCGAGAGGGCGGCTGCCCTCGCTGAGGCGGCCGCTACGCTGAAGACTGACACCTCCTGGGCGCGCACCGCGCGAGGTTTCGCGCTGCTGGATACCGGAAAGCCCGACGACGCGCTGGCGGTCGTCCGGACTAACGCCGACCGAACTGAGGTGCCGTTCCGTCAGGCCGCGCTGGCGCTGTGCCTGGCGCGTAAGGGGGAGATCGAGAAGGCAGCCGCCATCTACACGGAGAACCACGACATGTTCGAGCCGCGCAACGCCCCGCTCTGGCGCGAGCGCACCGCGCTGGTCGCGGCGCTCGCGCCGCTGCGCCAAGCCCACCTCGACACGGCGCGGAGGCTCGAGACGGAGGGCAAGATCCCGGAGTCGCTCGCTGAGTACGGCGGCGCGCTGCAGCTGGCCGGCGATGAGGAGGATGCGGCGACGCTGCGCGGCGCGATGTTCGCGGCGGTGGGCAAGCTCCCGACGCCGCCCGAGCTCCCCGAGGAGGCGCGCCGGCACGTCGTGCGCGGCGAGCTGCTCATCAAGGAGGGCGACCTCAAGGCGGCGCTGCCGGAGTTCACCGCAGCGCTCCGCCTAGCGCCGTACGTGCCGAAGCTCTACTACAACTCGGCGCTGCTCAACGGCCAGCTCAAGCGCTACGGCGAGGCGATGCGCCTGATGAAGATCTACCTGCAGGCCGCGCCCACCGCCCCCGACAGGCGCACCGCCGAGGACGAGATCTACAAGTGGGAATTTCTCCTGGAGCAGATCAAGGAGAGCTGAGCTGCAGCGGGGCGGGACGTCGACAACAACGGAGGCCGCGACGCAAAGAGTGCGCTGTGTCACGCACTTGGCCCGGGCGGCGGTCGGGTGGCTTGCGGCGGGGCGCCGGCTGCGCTGAAATGATCCCAAGAGGTGAGCCCATGGCGCGTGCGGTTCGTTTCCTCCCGGTGTTGCTCGCCACCCTGGTTGCGACCGTCGCGATCGCCGCCGGCCAGCCGGCCCCGCGTTTCGTCGTGTTCGAGGAGTTCACGCGCTTCACCTGACCGA
>JAKALX010000414.1 GCA_021823905.1 Chloroflexota bacterium
TGATCCAGTTCGTGCCGGCGCTCCTGGGGCTGAGCCTGCTCGGGGGCGCCTTCGCCGACAGCCACGACCGGCGGACCATCGCCGCGCTGGCGCAACTGGCGCCGCTGGCGACCTCGGGAGCGCTGCTCGTCGCGATCACGGTGGGCAGCGTGGAACTGCCGCTCATCTACGCGGTCGTGCTCGTGATGGCGCTGGCTTCGGCGTTCGAAAACCCCGCGCGCCAGGCGCTGCTGATCTCGGTTGTGCGGCGCGAGACGTTCCAGAACGCCGTGACCGTGAACACGACGGTCCAGCAGCTCGGGTTCGTGACCGGGCCGGCGGTTGGCGGTCTGCTGATCGCCGCTTCAGGGGTCGGCGCGGCCTACGTGGCGCACGTCGTCCTCGTGGCGAGCTCGCTCGTGGCATTGCTCCTCTTGCGCCCGCTGCCGCGTGAGGGCGAGCCGCGAAAGGTGAGCCTGGAGGCGATCAAGGAGGGCGTGCAGTTCGTGCTCAGCCGCCAGGTCCTTCTCGGGGCGATGACGCTGGACATGTTCGCGGTCATCTTCGGCGGCGCGGCGGCGTTGCTGCCGATCTACGCGACTGACATTCTCGGTGTCGGATCGGTGGGCTTCGGGCTGCTGGCGGCGTCGCTCGACGTCGGCGCGTTCGCGATGTCGGTGGGGTTGGTCTTCCTGCCGCCGATCCAGCGGACCGGGCGGGCGCTGCTGATCGCCGTCGCGGGCTTCGGGCTCTTTACGATCGTGTTCGGGTTTTCGCGCTGGTTCCCGCTCTCGCTGCTGGCCTACATGATGGTCGGCGCCTCGGATCAGATCAGCGTCGTCATGCGGCACACCACGGTGCAGCTCGCGACCCCGGACGAGCTTCGCGGGCGGGTGACCTCGGTGAGCCAGCTCTTCATCGGGGCTTCGAACCAGCTCGGGCGAGTGGAGTCGGGGTTCATGGCGGCGGCGACGACAGCGACGTTCGCGGTCGTGAGCGGCGGCGCCGGCTGCCTCGCGGTCCTGGGCGCGGTGGCGGGCTGGATGCCGGAATTGCGGCGCTACGAAGTGTCGGCGGAGGCGAGCCACTCGGTGGCCACGGCTGCCGCCGCGGAGAGGGAGGAAGAGGAGGAGACGGCAACGGCGGCGGGTTAGACGCTGGGCGCTGGGCGTTGTACGCGGGTGGTAGGATCGCGAATTGTGAGCGAGCGTTGGCGGCCCGGCGAGATGCGATTCCTGGGGCTTCCGCCGCGGCGTGCGTGGGTTGCCGCGCTGGTTATGGCTCTCGTGGCCGGTGGCGTTTGCCTGACGATGTTCCGTGTGTTCGGGATGAGCTGGATTGCGGCGATCATGACGACGGCCATCACCGGTGGCTTCCTGTGGATTGGTGAGATGCAATGGCTCGGCACTGCCTGGTGGCTGGCGGGAAGGTCGGCCGCCGACGAGGAGAAGCGGCGCAGGAGATAGCCTGGAGAGGTCCGAGCAGGCGGCTCTCAGTTGCCCGCGGTCGCGGCCGGCCAGAACAGGTAGGTGCAGGTCGCCTGCCCCTGGATGAGGTGAGCAACCCGAGCAACGTCACCCCCACAACCGATGGCGCGGAAGCATTCCAGCTCGGATTCGCAGAACTCGGGAACCCGGCGGGCGGTGTCGGCAAACGGGCAGTGGAACAGCGTGAGCTGCCAGCGGCCATCGGGAAGCGCGCGCGAAGCGGGGAGATAGCCCTGGTCGCGCAGGATATCCATGCCGATCTCGAACTGGGCTTCGAGCGGCTTCCCGGTGAAGTTTGGGCGGATCGCGTCGGCGTATCGCTGGGTCATGGCGCTCAGGAGCTGGCGGAGCACCGGCGGGTCGGTTTCGCGGGCCGCTTCCAGGACGCCGGTGAACTGCTCGTTGCTCGAGCAGGGGAAGAGCGCCTCTCCCTCGTCGGTGAGGCTGTAGAGGAGGCGCGGCCGGCCGGGACCGTCGCGGAAGGCACGCGCACTGAGGTAGCCTTCGCCACGCATCGCGATGAGCTGCTGGCGCGCCGCGCCTGCGCTCGTGTGGACTCGGGCCGCGAGCTGCTCGGCGCCGAGCTCGCCAGAGATCTTGAGCGCGACCACGATCTTGCGGCGCGCGGCCGGCAGCGAGTCCAGCGCTGAACGCTTCATCGGCCCGCAATATACCAGAGTCCGCCCTCGAGCGGCCCCGCGCTCAGGCGCTAAAGCGGGCGACCATCTGCTCGAGCTCGTCGATTTCGAATGGCTTGGCCAGCACGCCGGCGACCATCGAAACGCGCTGGTCGTCCTCGGAGAAGACGTGCTCACCAGTCATGAGGACAACCGGAGTGGCAGCGGCGGGAAGGCCGCGAAGCTCCTCGACCACCCGCATGCCGTCGCCGTCAGCAAGGTTGAGGTCGAGGAGGATGAGGTCGTACGTCTCCGTGCGCAGCAGGCCGATTGCGTCGGCAGCGGCCTCGACTCCCGTCACGTTGTGCCCCAACGAAACGAGCACCTGGCTGATCAGGCGGGAGATGGTACGTTCGTCTTCAGCAAGAAGGATGCGCATGGCGGTCAAACTCGAGCGGCCCCGCTGCGCGCCGTTGGCAGGGTCGCGGTGATCCGGGCATGGCGTTCGGAGCGGGCGCAGTCAACCGCTCCACCCATGGCGAGGACAAACTGGCGGGAGCGGAAGAACGCGAACCCGGCGTCGGCGGCGATGGGCTTGCCCTCGTCGTTCGGTTCGCCGCTTTCGAAGACAAGCTGAACAGTGCGATCGCCGCGCACGCACTGGAAGCGAACGCGGCCGCTGCCGTCGCCGATGCGGTTGGCGGACTCGCTGAATCCCGCGATCGCGCGGACAAGGCGGGGCGCGTCCCACGGCCCCTCGATCGGATCGGGCGTCGGGCCGGCGATCTCGATCCGGCCGCCGAGCAATTCGCGGGCAGCTTCAACCGCCGCCGAAAGATCGGCTGGGCCGGCGCCTACAACGAGCCTGCCCCGCTCGAGACGCGACGCCTCCTGGAGGTCGTCCGCTAGACCCTGGAGATCGTCGACGCTCTGGCGCAGCATGCCGCCCAGCTCGGCGTCGAGCACAAGCGGCCCTGCGCCCGATTGCCGGCGGGCGAGCTCAAGGACCATCCGTATGGACGTCAGGGGTGTGCGCACCTCGTGCGCGAACGCGCCCATGGCCTCGCGGCGGTAGTGCTCCGCTTCCCCGCTTGATCCCTCGGTCACTGAAACCTCACCCCTTGTTCGGTCCCGAACATACGGGGGGTTTGTCGGGCCGGACAATCAGGGAACCTCCCGACACGGCTGCGATGACAGCTGGATCTCCTCCGCGGTGACCAGGACGGCTTTTGCCTGGCGCACGCGAAGGCCGCCGAGGCGGGCGCGCCCCGCCTGATCATCCGCGTGATACGAACTTCGAACGAGCGGGCCGCTTTCGACGTGGGCGAACCCCAGGGCAAGAGCGCGTTCCTTCAGCCGCTCAAACTCGTCCGGATGCCAGTAGCGCTCGACCGGGAGGTGAGCGGGCGTCGGGCGAAGGTACTGGCCCACGGTGAGGACGTCGCAGTCGTGGGCGCGAAGGTCTTCGAAAACCTGGACAAGCTCGTCCTCCGTCTCGCCCAGCCCGACCATGACGCCGCTCTTCGTGACACAGCCCGGATCAAGGCGCCTGGCGCGTCGAATCAACTCCAGGCTGCGCTCGTAGACA